>JANNRU010000197.1:0-16499 GCA_031401755.1 Acidobacteriota bacterium
GAGCGCGACGAGGGCCAGCAGGTGCGCGTCAGCGAGATCACTGACATGCACGTAGTCCCGAACGCAAGTGCCGTCGCGAGTCGGATAGTCGTTGCCAAAGATTCTCGCCGCTTCGTCCTCTTTGCCGACTGCTCGCAATAAACACGGGATCAGGTGGGATTCAGGTTCGTGATCCTCGCCGATCGATCCGTCCGGGTGAGCGCCGGCCGCGTTGAAGTATCGGAGCACTACGTGATCCATGCCGTAGGCCCGATCGTACCAGGCCAGCGCCCGCTCGAAGGCGAGCTTCGTTTCGCCGTACGGATTTGTCGGACGGAGGATGTGATCCTCGACGATCGGAATCTGGACTGGATCTCCGTAGACTGCGGCAGTGCTCGAAAAAACGAATCGCGTCACCCTGTTGCGCACGGCCGCATCCAGCAGACCGATCCCGCGGGCCACGTTCTGTGAGTAATAACTGGACGGATCGACCATCGACGCTCCGACCTCGCACAGCGCCACCATGTGCACGACCGCGCTGACCGCGCCGTCTCTGAGAACCCGATCGAGCACCTGCTGATCGGCGATGTCGGCGACGATCAGTTCCGCGCCGCGTACGGCTGCGCGATGACCCTTCGAGAGGTCGTCGAGTACGACCACGTTGCGTCCCGCGTCGAGCAGCGCACGGACGACGTGGCTGCCGACATAACCCGCACCGCCGGTCACGAGAACCCGCGACATCATCACTCCTTCGCGCCGCCCGGGAGGATCGGGTACTCGACCCGCCACAAACACAACCCACGCGGGGGCGCCGTGGGACCGGCCCGGCGTCGATCCTTGGCCGCCAGGATCGTCGACAAATCCTCCGGCGCGATCCGGCCGCGAGCCACCGCGAGCAGGGTGCCGACCAGGTTTCGCACCATGTGGGTGAGGAAGCCGTCGGCTCGAAACATGAACCACGATTCTGTCGGATCGCGGACCTCGAAGCGGGCCTCGAGGATCGTACGCTCGCGGCTGCGAACTCTACAAGCGGACGCCGTAAACGAAGAGAAGTCGTGGCGTCCCTGGATCCGGGACAACGCCGCGTCGAGCGCCAGGAGATCGAGCGGATAGGGCTCGTGCTGGAACCACCTGCGACGCAGCGGATCCCCGTACCGGCTCCGGTCCAGGCGATAGACGTAGGTCTTCGCTATGGCATCGCGTTGGGCGTCGAAGCTCGAATCGACGGTCGTCACTGCGAGAGGCCGGATGTCGCTCGGTAGCAAGTGCGCCAAGCCCGTCGCAATCCGCAGGTCCGAAAGTCCGGTCCGTACGTCGACGTCGGCAACTTGGGCTACGGCGTGCACGCCGGCGTCGGTCCGGCCCGCGGCCCTGATCGTCACCGGGGCACCGGCGAGTAACTGCGAAAACGCCGCTTCAACGGTCCGCTGGACGGTTCGCCCACGCGCCTGCGCCTGCCAACCTTCGAAGTCGGTGCCGTCATAGGCTAGATCCAAACGCAACCTTCTCTCGGCCGGCGCGGTGTTCACGGTTCGAAGGTCAGCAGTCGACGCGACGTGTCGATCGACGTCACCCCGCCCAGGGGGAGGGTGAGCCTGCGGGCGACGTGTCCGCACCGCAGTCCTTGGACCACCGGGATCCCGAGCGAACCGAAATTTTCGGCCAGCAGGTCCATCAGGTCGCGATCGGGAGGGAATCGCCGGCGAACCGGCACCGAGACACCGCCGAGCAGCACACCCGCGAGATTCTCGAACGCGCCCGCCATCCTGAGTTGGGTCAGCAGACGATCGATACGATAGGTCTCCTCGCCGACCTCCTCGAGCAGGAGAATCCGTCCGGAGAGATCCGGGGCGTAGGGTGTCCCCCACAGGTGCGTGAGCACGGACAGGTTTCCGCCGACGAGCCGCCCACGCGCCCGACCAGAGACCAGGACCTGTCGAGCGGCGATCTTCAGCTCGAACGTCTCACCCTGCAGGCAACGGGTCAGCGATCTGCAATCGAACTCGCGCGGGTCGCCGAGCTCGACGACCAGCGGCCCATGCAGACAGCGCAGCCCTTCGTGGGCGAGCGCGACCGCGAAGAGAGCGGTCAGGTCGCTGTAACCGACCAGTAGTTTTGGGGGCACTCGGTCCCAGCGGATCTGATCGAGTAGGCGCGCCGTTCCGAATCCGCCTCGCGCAAACCAGACGGCCCGAATCTCCGACGACTCCAGCATCGCGCACAGGTCGCGGCCGCGCTCGACGTCGCCGCCCGCGAAGTAGCCGTCCTGCGCGTCGAGGTGCGGTCCGCAGACGATGCGGTAGCCCCAGCGGTCGAGTCGGCGAAGCCCGTCGCGGAGCTTGCGCGGTTGAACCGCGAATCCAGACGCGATCACTCCGATCGCGTCGCCGCGAGCCAGCGTGGCGAGGGGCGAGGAGTGCCGCTCGGTTGCATCTGGCCCCGGCAAACTCGCCTGCCCGCCTCCGCGCCCCCCGCGCTAAATCCGAGCCCGACGCCGGGGTGCGGCCACCCCCCCCCGGCGTCGGGTCGGCATGTCTTCGAAGCCACCCGTAAGCCGAATCCTGTGTCCCCCAGAAGGGGTGACGATCATTCCTCTTGGAGCGGGATCGCTCCCGCCCTCCAGCAACCTACCCGAGAGCTTCGGCCGGGCCGACCTCGATCGCTCCCCTATTTGGTCTTGCTCCGCGTGGGGTTTGCCGAGCCGCCGACGTTGCCGCCGACGCTGGTGCGCTCTTACCGCACCGTTTCACCCTTACCCTCCGAACCGATTCTCGCCACGAGGTGGCTCGCGACGTCGGTAAGGAGGGCGGTCTACTTTCTGTTGCACTTTCCGTCCCGTTTCCAGGCCTGGGAGTTACCCAGCACGCTGCCCTGTGGAGTTCGGACTTTCCTCTGCCGCCGGCACGCGAGGCACCGGAAACAGCGATCGTCTGCGCGACTTCGGAGACGGCAGCATTATACGCAGTCGAGGAAAGGCGCGAGCGCGCCAACCGGAACCGCCCCGATTCGGAGCACTCGCGGCGGCTTGGTGGTCAAGTCGACAAGGGTCGAGGGCAGCCCCCCCGACGTCGGCCCGCCGTCGAGGACCAGCGCCAGCCCGTGACCGACCGCGTCAAACGCCGCCTGCGCGGAATGACAGGGCGCCTGACCGTGGAGATTCGCGCTCACGCCGGTGACGGGTCGCCCCAAGGTGGCAGCCAACCGGCGCGGCAGGGTGAGTCCGGGCACCCGTAACGCGACGGTTCGTCGTCCACTCGAAATCTCCGGGGAAACGAGGGCCGCCGCGTTAACGACGAGCGTCAGCGGCCCGGGCCAGAACTGCCGTGCCAGAGCCTCGAAAAGCGGTGAAGACGGCGGTTCCATGACGCTTCTGGCTTGCTCAAGATCCGCCGCCAACAGCAGCAGCGGAGAATCGGGGGGCTTACGTTTGAGCGCGTTGATCGCCCTCAATCCCGCGCCACAGCCGGAATCGGCTGCCAGGCCGTAGGATGTCTCCGTCGGGATCGCGATGATCCCACCCCGCTCAAGCGCGACCGCGGCCGCGGCCAATTGCTGTGCGTGCGGCTTGTCGGGATCGATCGGAACGAGAATGGTCACGCTCGGGTCTCGACGCCCCCCCCGAATCTGGGCCGAGTCTAACATGTGCCCCGCATCCGCGGGAAACGTGATCCGAAGGGGCTCGATGATCGGTCGCAAGCATGCACTGGCTCGCCGCGTCCGCGCACTGCGCCGCGACGGCGAACTCCGACGACGGGAAGGCGTCTTTCTCGCGGAGGGGATCAAGCTCGCCGGCGAAGCGCTGGACTCCGGTGCTCGCCTCGAGCGGGTGCTGGCCACGGCTGAATGGATCGAATCCGTCGAGGCGCAAGCGCTACTCCGGCGCTTCGAAGAGGCGGGGGTCCCGTGCGATGCCGTCGAGGACGAGGCATTCGCGTCGCTTCAGGACGCTCGTTCGCCGCAACCGATCACGCTCCTGGCGCAGCGCGTCGAAATCACCGTCGAGCAGGCCCTCGACCCCTGCCGCGGTCCTGCGCTGGCCGTCGTCGTGATTGGAGTCCAGGATCCGGGAAACTTCGGAACGATTCTGCGAACTGCCGAGGCGCTTGGCGCGACGGCACTCCTTGCCGTCTCGGGAGTGGACCCATGGCACCCCAGGGCGGTCCGAGCGAGCGCCGGTTCAATTTTTCGGCTGACCCCGTGCATCGTCGACGCTGATGTTGCCCTTGCGTCCCTGGCGGCGCAGGCGATCCAACGCGTGGGCGCCGCTCCCCGCGGCAGTGTCCCGCCCGAGGCCGTCGATCTGGTCCGACCGAGCGCGCTCTGCTTCGGCGGTGAGAGCACGGGACTCGAAGTCCGATTGATGTGCGCCCTCGACGTCACGGTCGGCGTGCCCATGCGGGCGGACGTCGACAGTCTTTCCGTGGGCGCCGCGGCCGCAATCCTGCTCTACGAGGCGGCCCGTCAGCGTCGCGCGCCGGTCAAGCGCGCCTCGTCCGATCGTCGCCCGTCCGACGAATGATCCTCAACCTGGGAACTCGCTCGGAGTCGTCGCGAGCATCTTCCCCGCGTCGGGTTCCAGGGGAATCCTGGTCACCCGGCGGCGGCGAGTTCTCCTGAGTCGCCTGCCGCTCCGGTACGGGCGCGGCGACGCGCGGGTAATCGCCGTGGAGCGGCAAAGTGAAGACGAACTCCGCGCCACACCCGGGCTCGCTTTCAGCATGGATGCGGCAACCGTGCAACAGCAGAATTTCGCGGACGATCGCCAAGCCCAGCCCTTCTCCGACAGGCCTGGCACGACCTTCTCCGGCCACCTGATAGTGTCGCTGGAAAATTCGCGCCAAGTCTTCCTTGGGTATTCCGGCTCCGGAATCGCCGACGCGCACCGTGGCGAAGCCGGTGTCCGCCAACTCGGCCCGGATCCGGATCCGTCCACCCTCCGGACTGTGCTTGATCGCGTTCGACAGCAAGTTCAAGAAGACCTGGAGAATTTTGTCCCGATCGGCCTCCAGATCGAAGGCCGAACCTGCCAGATCGACGTCGATCCCGAGATTCTTGGCCGAGGCCCGGTCGCGCATCAACGCTTCGGCCTCGGAGACCACGTCTTCGAGCGGGAACCGGCTCAGCGCGATCCGCCCCAGGTCACGCTCATCCCGTCCGAGCGCCAGCAGTCCATCGATCATGCCGATCAAACGATCGATGTTCTTGAGCGCGAGCGTCAAGCCTTGACGCTGCTCGTGATTGATCGGACCGAGCCGCTCCTTGAGAATCATCTCGGTGTAGCCGCGAATCGAGACCAGAGGTGTCTGCAACTCATGGGAAACGTTGCCGAGGAGATTCGATTTCATTTCGTCCAGGCGGCGGAGCTCGCGGTTGAGCCGTTCGAGATCTTCGCCATGAAGCGTGGAACTCTCGTGCGCTTCGCTCAGTCCGCGGTAGGCCCGTTCCAGCTCGAGTTTGCCCAATTGAAGTTGCTCCGCTTGCAACTGGAGCTGGCGCTCGGTCCGCTTTTGCTCCGACAGGTCGCGGCAAACGACGACCAGACCGAGTTCGCGTCCCACCCGTCCGGACAGGCGTTGCGCGCGCAACCACAGCGCGCGTCCGTCGTCTCCTGCGGTCAGGATCCGCTCGTCAACCGGCTCGTCTGCGCTGCGCTCGACGATCGAGGCGATCGCCGCCCCAACGGCACCCGTCTCGCGCAACCGCCGGGTCAACTCGGCCGCAGTCGCCCCGAGAACCTGCGACAGCGGTAAGCCGACCATCTCGGCCAGCGCGGCATTCGCGAGAAAGACCCTCCGACCCTCGGGACGATCGTCGAGCAACAACAACGCATCGCTGGTCGATTCGATCACTGCGTCGAGGCGGAGTTGTCCGATCTGTAACTCGGCCTGAGCCCGCGACTGCGCGGTACGGTCGTGCAACAGCAAGCGCACAGCTCGTCGACCCTCGTGCCGTATCGCCGCCGCGCGGATCCGCACGTCGGCGAGGAAGGCTCCGGACGGATCGAGTAGCCGGCAGGAAAACTCGGACTCTGATCGCCCGCCACTCTCGATCGTCCCCAGCAATTCATCGACGACGATGACGTCTCTCGTCGCCAGACAGTCCCGAAGTCGCAGGCCAACGATCGCACGAGCGGCGCGGCCAAACAGCCCCTCTGCGGCCCGATTGGCCCACGCCACCCGGCCATCGGCGAGGATCAGCAGCGGCTCACCGAGTTCGTCGACGAGTTCGCGCAGCGTTTCGGTTTCGCGCTGCAACTCGCCCTCGACGCGCAGTTGCTCGCCCAAGTCGCGCAGCACCATCAGGAAGCCACCGCCATCCGTCCCCGAAACCTGGCGGACGGAGACCTCAACATCGATCCTGGATCCATCCTTGCGCCGCAATACCGATCGTGTGACGATCCCCTGCTCGCGGAGGCTTTTGCGGCCCAGCTTCGGGAGCAACTCCTTGTAGGCGGGCTCGTCGAACAACACGGCCACGGGGCGCGAGACCAGTTCGCCCTCGGACCAGCCGACCAGCGCTTCGGCTCCCGCGCTGAGGCCGCGCAGATCGCCGTCGGCATCGGTCGTCACGAACGCGGTTTGGCGTGCCGCGCCGGTCAGCTCGATCCAGCCCGCCTTGGCGCGCTCGACCTCGGACCAGCGGTCGGAAAGATCGTGCTGGAGGCGCTCGACACTATCGGCGACCCGGGCCAGCGGCGAATCCGGCTCGACCGTCGGCCGGAGGCCCTGACCACCTCGGCGCATCGCTTCGAGAGCGACGACCAACCTACCCGCATCGCGAACGAATCGGCGACGCGTCGAAAGCGCAACCGCCAAAGCCCCGATCGCCGTCAACACCGCGGCCAACGCCACGATTGCCGGCCAGAGCATCGCCGACGTTCCGATCCGCTGGAGCAGCAAGTCCATCGCCCGGTCTCAGGACCCGGCGACCGGCGAAGAACGCTCCGCCGCGCGTCGCTCCAGGGCCGCCGGCGCGGCGAAGAGGTACCCCTGGCCCCACTTCGCACCGATCCGCGACAGTGTCTCGGCTTGCGAGGCACGCTCGATCCCCTCGCCGATCACTTCGGCTCCGAGCTGCTTGGCGAAGCTGGCCACCGAGCTCAACGCATCTTCGACCATCGGCGATCGATCGACCTCGCGGACGAGGGAAGGGTCGAACTTGAAGTAGTCGGGTCGGATGGTTTCGAGCAGCGAACGAGGGACTCGGCCGGTGCCCATGTCATCGACGGCGATCGCCAGGCCTTCGTCCCGGCAACGTTGCGCCCGACGGCAGAACCCTACGGGGTCCGCCTCGGCCGCGCGCTCGGGAAGATCGAGAACCAGGGTCGCGGGTTCGATCGCGAGCGATCGCAGCAACGCGGGGAGTCGTCCCTCGAACCACTCGCCGTCGTCGAGAGTCTCGGGAACGACGTTGACAAACAATCGACCGCTGCAACCGCGGGCCGCGAAGGCGCGGATCGCCGCTTCGGCGCAGAGCTGATCGAGTTGGCGGCAGGTACCCAGACGCGTCGAGAACGCGAACATCGGGCGGGGAAGTTCGAACGCCGATCCGGAGGGACCGCGGACGAAGGCCTCCTGGCCGAGTTCCTCCACAACACCGCCGAGCCGCACGATCGGCTGAAACACCGAGGCGATGTCGGCGCAGCGGATGATTCTCCGCAATTCCTCGGCCCACGAGAGATCCCGCAGCGCCTCCCGTTGCCGATCGCACTCGCGCGCTCGATCGACCGCGACATAGACCGAGCGCTCGAATCGAAAAAAGGGTGTCATCGCCAGCAACGCATGACCGACCTGCACCCGGATCTCTGGTGAAAGACCGTCGAACTCGCCGCCTTCGAAGGCCTGCTCCGTCCAACTGCGAGTCTGGCGCGACAGGCGGGTCAGCAGTTGCGCATCGACCTCCGTGCCGTGGTCGCCGCAGGGAACGAAGGCCAGCAGTCGCGCGCCAGCGATCGCGTCGATCGCGACCCGCGTCCCCGCGGGGAGCGCCTTCCCGACCGCAGCGACTAGCGCAGTCGCCGCGAGCGCCATGATCCTGTCGAAGACCTGCCACCCATACAGCGACTCGACGAGCCGGAGGTCCGACACCTCCACGTGTAGGACCCCGACCTGTCGCCGGGAGTCGAGCATTGTTCGGACCTCGTCGAGCACGACGGCGAGGACCGGCAGCCCCGTAACGCGATCCTCGAACAGGCTCCGCTGGCGCTGGTCGTCTGCGCGCCGCCGCTCGGACGGTGCCGTCGGGTCATGCGGCGCGGTCATCGTCGCTCCGCAGTGGAGGAATTGGTCGAGGGTTGAACCGACTCCGGGCCCGCATTGAGCAGGCGCTCGACCCGTCGCACCAGTTCGTCGACCTCGAAGGGCTTGGTGATGTAGCCCGTCGCTCCCTCTTGGAGCGAATGGACCTTGTCGTGCAACTCACCCTTAACCGAAAACATCGCTACCGGGAGAGACTCGAATCCGGGTTGCGCGCGGATGGCCTTCAGCGTCTGCCAACCATCCATCGTCGGCATGTTGACGTCAAGCAGGACCAAGTCCGGCAGGCACTGGCGCAACCGTTCGAGCGCGACGATCCCCGATTCGGCCGTGTCCACATGGAACCCCGCGCCCTGGAGCACGAGCGCGGCGAGGTCGAGGATCTCACGCTGATCGTCGACGACGAAGATTCGGCGTTTCTCGCTCACCAGGCCCCCCGTCGCCGGTCGGCCCGCGCCCCCCGGACTCGGGCGAATCGGCGAGCGCAACCGGAGGCGTTTTGGCCTCGAATCGGTTCCCCGTTCAGGCCCGCATTTCCGAGCGTAATCGATCCGGCGCTTGGCCGATAGACCGGAGACCTCATGGCGCTCCCTCGGGCGCTCGCGCCAAACCCGCAGGAGCCTCAACCCGTGCGGTGAAAGTACCATGCGATCCGGTCGTGGAGCAACGAAAAAGTTCCAACTCGACGACGATTGACGGGAGTCCGCGTTGTACTTCGTCGACGAATCGAGGGGGCCCCGAGCCGAAAGCGGCCTTGTCGGCAACTTCGGGTCGCCCGGGTGAACCGCACCGGGAACCCCGGAGAACGAATGGGTTGATTCCGGCCACCATGGCCGGAGCGTTGTGACCCTCATCGCACAACTGCTCGAACGCGACGGGCGGCCTGTCGCCGATCGTCGACCCCGTCGACCCACTCCAGCGTGACTAACTGCACGGCCTCCCCGCTGAACCAGGGGCCGCGTCGCCGAATCAGCTCCGCCTTCTACACCCCGATCACGGTCTCAGTGAGCGCGTTGTGGTCCGTCGACCTGGAAGTTGGCGTCCCAGACGCGGCGAAGGTGAAGCTCGGCTTCGCCCGATCCAAACGCAGGTGGGGATCGGTCTGCCGCGCCTCGCTCGCGTGGTACGCCGACGAGACGATCGGCAGAGTCTCGCAGGTCGGCTCGATCCCGTACTCGTTTCGGTGGTTGTCAGTCACAGACACCATCATCTCGATTTGCGGTCGAGCTCCGCGTGGGCGAAACAAGCAGAAGCCTTGCGTAACACTCGGTTGGCTACATCCGCTATCAACCCGCCGAGCTCGGCTACCTGGAACGGATCGGCGCTTCGGAGCGTGCCGCGGGCGAGTCGTTACGATTGCGAAGGCGCGTCGCCTGATCGATTAGACGCGCGCGGAGCTTCTTCAAGCTCGCGCCCGCAGCGCCCACGAAAGGTGACCGCGGCTCTTTCCCAAGGGTTTCCTTGGAGCGGGAAACGGGATTCGAACCCGCGACCCTCAGCTTGGGAAGCTGATGCTCTACCAACTGAGCTATTCCCGCGCCCCGCTCAGAGTAACGCGCGCGGTGGCGCCTACGCAAGCGGTCGGGGCGACGCCGGGCCCCATCACGGATCGACGGCGAAGCTCTCCACGGTGCCGCAGGTGCAGACGAGGTTGCGATCCCCCCAGGCGTTGTCGATCCGACCGACAGCCGGCCAGAATTTGCGCGATCGAACCCACGGCAAGGGATAGGCCGCCTGTTCGCGGCTGTAGGGTCGGTCCCAGGACTCGACGAGCAGATCCTCCACCGGATGAGGGGCGCGGCGCAGTGGGTTGTTTTCGCGATCGGACTCACCGGTCTCGATCGCGCGAATCTCGTCGCGAATTGCGATGAGCGCCTCGCAATAGCGATCGAGCTCGTCGCGCGACTCGCTCTCGGTCGGCTCGATCATCAGCGTGCCCGCGACGGGCCAGGAGATCGTCGGCGCATGGAGGCCGAAGTCCATCAACCGTTTGGCGATGTCGTCCGGGGTCACGTTCGCGGAATCCCGGAACGGCCGCACGTCCAGGATGAACTCGTGGGCCACCAGGCCGCCGTTTCCCGAGTAGAGCACCCGGTAGTGCCCCTCCAATCGACGCGCCATGTAATTCGCGCTGAGAATCGCCACTTGGGTCGCGCGACGAAGTCCGCTGCCCCCCATCAATCGGATATACATCCACGGGATCGTCAGGATGCTCGCGCTACCCCAGGGAGCAGCCGAGACCGGGCCGATCGCCCGCGACCCGCCGACGCGCGCGCTCGGGTGTCCGGGCAAAAAAGGCGCGAGGTGACCGGCCACCGCGATCGGGCCCATTCCGGGTCCGCCTCCGCCGTGGGGAATGCAAAAGGTCTTGTGCAGATTCAGGTGGACGACGTCGGCCCCGATCTCGCCCGGCCGACACAGGCCGACCTGCGCGTTCATGTTCGCGCCGTCCATGTAGACCTGGCCCCCGCGTGCGTGAACGAGCTCGCAGATCTTACGAATCTCATGCTCGAACACGCCGTGGGTCGAAGGATAGGTGATCATCAGCGCCGCCAACTCGTCGCGATGACGCTCGGCCTTCGCTTCCAGATCGGTGAGATCGACGTTTCCACGTGGGTCGCACTCGACCGCTACGACTCGCATACCCACCATGACGGCACTCGCCGGATTCGTCCCGTGTGCCGATGTCGGGATCAAGCAGATGTCGCGACGATGGTCTCCACGACTGTCGTGCCACGCGCGAATCACCAGTAGCCCCGCGTACTCGCCCTGCGCACCTGAGTTAGGTTGGAGCGAGACCGCTTTGAACCCCGTGATCTCGGCGAGCCATGTCTCCAATTGTCGGAACAATTCGAGGTACCCAAGACACTCGTCCTCGGCGGCAAACGGGTGAATCCGCGACCACGCCGGCGAACTCAGAGGCATCATTAAAGCAGTACCATTGAGCTTCATCGTGCACGAGCCGAGCGGGATCATCGACTGTGTCAATGACAGATCTCGTGCTTGCAGCCGGTGGAGATAGCGCAGCATGTCGTGTTCGGCGTGGTATTCGCGGAAGACCGGATGAGACAAGAACTCGGAGGTCCGGGCTAGAACGGGGGGGTAGGGCAGCTCCCCGTCCGGGATCAGTTCCTCAATGGCAAACTCCAAACCTGCACTCGCCAGGACGCGGAGCAGCGATTCCACCTCGGCGATCGTCGTGGCTTCGTCCAACGCGACACCGACGGCGCGACCATCGCCATAGTCCCGCAAGTTCATCCCGTGGCGCTGCGCCTCCGCGACGATCTCGCCGGCCGAACGACCAGGGATCTCGAACTTTAGTGTGTCGAAAACCGATTCCGCGCCCAGGCGCGCGCCCAGCCGCTCCAAACCCGCAGCCAACGTGAGCGTCAGGCGCCGCACGCGGCGAGCGATCCGTCGGAGGCCTTCCGCTCCGTGGTAAACGGCGTAGGCACCCGCAATCACGGCTAGCAGCACCTGGGCTGTGCAGATATTGCTCGTGGCCTTGTCGCGGCGGATGTGCTGCTCGCGGGTTTGCATCGCCAATCGCAGTGCCGCGCGCCCCGTCGCGTCACGCGACATGCCGACGATGCGGCCCGGAATCTGGCGTTTGAATTCGTCTCGGGTGGCCAGGAACGCAGCATGCGGCCCGCCGAACCCGAGCGGCACACCGAATCGCTGCGCCGAACCGACCGCGATATCCGCGCCGAACTCTCCCGGCGCGCGCAAAAGAGTCAGCGCCAACAGATCCGTGGCGACCACGACGTACGCGCCCGACGCGTGTGCGGCTGCAACGATCGGGGACAAGTCGCGGACCGATCCATCCGTGGCGGGGTACTGCAGGAGCACTCCGCAAATCTCCGCCGCCCCGAAATCGATGCGCTCTGGCCGCTCGACGATCAATGCGATCCCCAGCGGCCGTGCGCGCGTCTGGAGCACGGCCACGGTCTGCGGATGACAATCGTCGGCCACGGCGAAGGCTGCGCGCCTGCGACCTGTCAGCGCGTGACACATCTGCATCGCTTCGGCCGCAGCGGTGCCCTCGTCCAGCAACGACGCGTTGGCCAGTGGCAAGGCGGTGAGATCGGAGACCATGGTCTGGAAATTGAGCAACGCTTCTAGCCTGCCCTGGGCGATCTCGGCCTGGTAGGGCGTGTACTGCGTGTACCATCCCGGATTCTCGAGGATGTTGCGCAACACGACCGGCGGCGGGATGCAGTCATGGTAGCCCTGGCCGATGAAGGCGCGCCGCGGCCGGTTTTGCGCGGCAAGCGCTTGGATCTCCCCGAGCGTCTCGTGCTCCCCGCGCGGCTCGTCAAGTGCCAGTGCCGTTGGCGTGCGGATCGACTCGGGTACGACGGCGTCGGTCAGCTCATCGAGCGATCCAAAGCCGAGCAGAGCGAGCATCTCGCCGATCTCGCTCGCCCGCGGACCGATGTGCCGACGATCGAAGTTGTCGACCGGATCCAAAAGGGGCTGTCGCGACTGAATTTCTCGTTTCACGTCGGAGATACTCCACGCGCGGTTGTCGCCACGCGATCGTCGGCCGTGATCCAACCACCGCCGAGCACCCAGTCACCGTCGTACGCGACCGCCGCCTGACCGGGCGTGATCGCGCGCTGCGGTTCGTCGAAGATGATTTCCGCGCTCCCGTCACCGGAGTCGGTCAGGGTTGCCCAAGCCCCGGAGTGCGACGATCGCAGTCGTACCATCGCCCGCAACGGGCCGGACGGCCGATCGAACGGGATCCAGCGCACGCGTTCGATCCGGCAGCTCTCCGACCACAACTCGCGCTCCGAACCGACGACGACGCGCCGGCCGCCGGGGTCGAGCCGGACGACGAAGAGCGGATCGGAGCCGCCCCCCAGACCCAGCCCGCGTCGTTGCCCCACGGTGAACGCCGCCACCCCAGTGTGACGTCCCACGACCGTGCCTGCCGCGTCGACGATCTCGCCGCCGTCGTCGGCCGACGCGACACCGCGTTGGTCGAGAAAGGAACGATAGCTCTCACCGGCGGCAACGAAGCAAAGGTCCATGGATTCGGGCTTGTCGGCCGTGGACAGGCCGATTTCTCGAGCCAGTCCGCGAACATCGTCCTTGGTCATCCCCCCGAGCGGGAACTCTGCCACGGCGAGTTGCGCTTGGGACAGATCGAACAGGAAGTAGGACTGATCCTTGGTCGGATCGGCAGCGCGCTGGAGCAGCGTTCGCCCCGTTCCACGATCGCGCACGAGATTCGCGTAATGCCCGGTGACCACCCGTTGCGCCCCGACCGCCCGCGCGCGATCGACGAAAGCCCCGAACTTGATCTGTGAGTTGCAACGAACACAGGGCGACGGGGTCCGGCCGGCCGCATAGTCCGCGACGAACGGCGCGAGCACGCCGCGCTCGAAGGCCTGCTGGAGATCGATCACATAATGAGCGAATCCCAAACGGTCGGCGATCGCGCGAGCGTCGCGGAAGTCCTCGGGCGAGCAGCAGCGACCCCAGCGATCCTCGGAGCCCGCCAGCCGATCGATGAGCTTGAATGAAAAGCCGACGAGTTCGCGACGATTCCGGGCGATCAGCGCCGCGGCCACCGAACTGTCCACGCCGCCGCTCATCGCGACCGCTGTCGTTCCTGTCATGGTCTCGAGAACCGCTCCTCGCGGCGCCGGAGACGCGATGTAGGTCTCCGGTGGAATCTCTCAAGTTAGCACGCTCGGGGGGTCCCGGCTCAGCGACCGCCTCGCAGCCCGTCGCGCACTCGGTCGACCGCCGGCGGTAGGAGTTCCAAAAAACGCTCGACCTCCTCGTCCCGGGTATTCCAGCCCAGTGAAACCCGGACCGCACCGCGCGCCTCTTCCTCGCCGCGGCCCATCGCCAAAATCACGTGAGACGGTTCCACGGCACCCGAGGTACAGGCCGAACCGGTCGACACCGCGAAGCCCAGGAGATCGAGGGCGATCACCAGGGTCTCGCCAGGAATCCCCGGTAGGGCGAAGTTGACGGTGTTGGCGACGCGTGCAGCCCCCTGCCCGTGGAATTGCAGCCCGTCGAAACGCTCACGAAGCCTCGTCTCGATCCGCGCGCGCAGCCGCAGCAGTCGTCGGTTCGTCGTCGACAGCTCGTTCAGTGCCTCCGCTGCCGCCGCGCCGAAACCCGCGGCCAGGGCGACCGCAGGTGTCCCGCCGCGACGCCGCTGCTCCTGAGACCCACCGGCGACGAGCGGGGCGAGGATGACGCCGTCGCGGACGAGCAACGCGCCGACGCCCTGCGGACCGCCGATCTTGTGTGCCGAAAGCGCCAGCGCGTCGGCGAAGCCGCGCCAACCGTCGAGCGGCACCTTCCCGGCAGCCTGTACGGCGTCGATGACGAACGGAATTCCGACCCGCCGGCAGGCACGGCCGACCTCTTCGACCGGTTGGAGCACACCCGTCTCGTTATTTGCCCACTGCAACGCAGCGACCGCCACGTCATCGCCAAGGTGGATCACGAACTGTTCCACATCGACTCGCCCTTCCCCATCGCAGGGCACCCGCACGACCACGAAGCCGCGCCGACTGGCCTGCCGCGCCGTTTCGAGCACCGCCGAATGCTCGACGGCCCCGACGACGATCCGTCGCTTGCCCTCCGGCGCTCGATCGCAGACACCACGGATCGCGGCCGCGAGCGCCTCGGTGCCCCCACTGGTGAGGATCGTTTCCCGCGCGGCGCCCGCGGCGAGTGCTGCAACTCGCTCGCGCGCTTCCTCTAGCACCCTGTGCGCGGCCCGACCTTCGCGATGAATCGAGGCGGGATTTCCCCGGATCCGATCCAAGGCGTCGACAATTGCGGCGCGGGCAGACGGACGCAGTGGACTCGTCGCGTTGTGGTCCAGAAAGACCCGTTCTGCGGAGGAGTCTGTCTTCATCGTCATAGCCGCCGACTATGTTAGAGTATTCGCTTCGATCGGGGATTCCAAGATGTCGAGCAACGCGGATCTCAAGCGAACGGTGCACCTTCCGAGTACTTCGTTTTCGATGAAGGCCAACCTCCCGCAACGGGAACCACAGACCCTGGACTGGTGGGATCGGATCGATGCCTACCGGCGAATCCGTGAGGCTCGCGCAGGTTGCCCGCCGTACGTGCTTCACGACGGCCCGCCGTACGCCAACGGGAACATCCACCTGGGCCATGCGCTGAACAAGATCCTCAAGGACTTCGTGATCAAGTCGCGGACGATGGCCGGTCTGGATGCCCCGTTCGTTCCCGGGTGGGACTGCCACGGGCTTCCGATCGAAAACCGCGTCGACAAGGATCTCGGCCGCAAAAAGGCGGCCGACCTCGGCCCCCTCGGAGTCCGCCGCCTCTGCCGTGAGTTCGCGGAGCGCGCGATCGAGATCCAAAGTACCGAGTTCCGCCGCCTGGGCGTTTTGTGGGACCGAACACTCGATGCTGACGAACGCGCCTCCGGCGCACCGAACCGACGCGCGATTTATCGAACCCTCGACCGAACCTACGAGCGCGAGATCGTGCGGCACCTCGGTCGGTTCTTCCAAAGCGGGTCGATTTACCACGGCGTCAAACCGGTTCATTGGTGCCCGAGCTGCCGCACCGCGCTGGCGGAGGCCGAGGTCGAGTACGAAACACGGACGGACCCCTCGATCTACGTCCGGCTGCCGCTGCACGGGGTGGGAGCGCAAATTCCGGCACTGGCGGGGCGTCCGGTTGCGATCGTGATCTGGACCACGACGCCCTGGACGTTGCCGGCCAATCTCGCGGTGGCCCTCCACCCGCGTCACGACTACGTGGCGGTCGAGGTCGACGGCGAAGCGCGGATCGTCGCCAAGGAACTGTTGCCGGCGGTAGGTGCGGCGCTGGGCTGGGCCGAGCCACCATCGATTCTCGTGCAGTTTCGAGGTGCTGCGCTCGTCGGTGACGGAGCGGACTGGGTTGGCCGGAGCATCCGGGTCGAGCGCCCCTACCCCGCATCGAGCGGGCCGGCCTCCGGAGACGGCGTGTTGATCTTGGGAGAGCACGTCACCTTGGAGTCCGGGACCGGCTGTGTTCACACGGCTCCGGGCCACGGCGCCGACGACTTCCGCGTCGGCCGAACCTACGGCCTGGAACCATTCAATCCGGTCGACGACGGCGGACGGTTCGAAGCTGACAAGGTCGGTGTCGCGTGGCTCGCCGGAATGCCGGCGCTCCAGGCCAACACGCGCATCGTCGCCGATCTCCAAGAGCGCGGCCTCCTGCTGGCCCATGCCGACTACCCCCACAGCTATCCGCACTGTTGGCGCT
>JANNRU010000198.1:0-11175 GCA_031401755.1 Acidobacteriota bacterium
CGGCGGATCTCCGCTCGGGTCATGCCGAGGATGCTGCCGTTGAGAAACACGTTCTCTCGGCCGGTCAACTCGGGATGAAAGCCGGTCCCGACCTCAAGCAACGAGGAGACCCGGCCATCGAGCATAATGCGTCCCCGCGTCGGGTCGGTGATCCGGGAGAGCAGTTTGAGCAGCGTGCTCTTACCGGCGCCGTTCTTCCCGATCACACCCATCGCCTCGCCGTCGCGGAGTTCGAACGAAACGTCTCGAAGGGCCCACAGGTCATCCTCGTGAACCACTTCGGCCGGGCGTCCCCGCAGGCGCCGCGTGAGCGCGGCAAACCCCTCGCGTAGCGAGTCGGCGCCGATCACTCCCAGGCGGAAGCGCTTCGAAACGTCCTCGACTCGAACCCGCACATGCGCCATCTGGCCCCTCAGAGGATGTCGGCCATCACGCGCTCGACGCGCTTGAAATAGAAAAGACCGAGCACGAACAGCAGACCCAGAATCGCGAACGAACACCATGCCGCCGGAGGTGGCGGAGTCCCGCCAACCGTGGACCAGCGAAACCCCTCGATCACCCCAGCCATCGGGTTGAGCACCCAGTAAATCGTCTTGAAACGTTCGGGCACCACGCTCGCAGGATAGGCGACCGGCGTGACGTAGAGCCCAATGCGAACGAGGAACGGGATCACGTGCTGGAAATCACGGTAACGAATCGTCAATGCGCCGAGCCAGATCCCCGCGGCCAGCCCGACGAGCACGGTCATCCCGAGAAAGAATGGAAACCAAACCACGCTCGGCGGAGGCGGGACACGGTACCAGGCCATCAGCAGCAACAGGAAAACGAAGGTGATGCCGAACTCGACGAAGCCCACAATTGCCTTGGACAGCGGGATGACCAATCGCGGAAACCAGATCTTCTGGATCATGTGGGCCGAGCCGACGAGCGAAGACCCCGCATTGCTCAGCAGGAAAGACCCGTAGGTCCACGCACATAGCCCCGACAGCGCGAACAACGCGTAGGGCAGGTCACCGGTGTCGACGGCCAGCCCTTTTTCGAAAATGACGATCAGGATCGCCAGCGTGATCAGCGGCTGGACGATGCCCCAGATCAGCCCGAGCGCGGTCTGGGCGTACCGCACGCGGAAGTCGCGCCAGGCCAGTATCCACAGCAACTCGCGGTAGGCGAACAGTTCCCTGAAGTCCGGGAGGAAGCGGCGGCGCTGGGCGTCGATGATCAGTGGCGGCATGTCGTCAAAGGATCGGCCGAGCAGAGCTCGGTTGCCAGTTTCAAAGGGGATCCCCAATTCCCGTGGTCGAATCGCGCCGGTCGAGCCAGTTCAGTAGCTGCTCCGCCGGCATCAGGTCCCCCGACGCGCCGTACCGCATCAACCGGGCAAGCTCCTGGGCGATCCACTCCGAACGCCGCGCGGCGGACTCCCCCTGGGAATGGCGCGCGGGCGCGAGCCAGGATAGAGGCATCCCCGGACGACTCCAGATTCGGACGAACGCACCGCGGCGGGCGATCGCACCTGCCGTCGTCGCGAACGCCCGAACTTGGTGGAACGGGGCCGCGACGACCGCCAGCCGCGCCGCACCGCGGGCCAGCGCGTGATCGACAAGCGCTTCGGCCTCACTCCGCGTGTGCAGGGGGGTTTGCGGATCGAATGGAACTACCTCGGTCCGAGGCCCGAATCCCCGCCGATCGATCTCCGCTAGCCAGCTCGAAGCGCCGGCGTAGCCCGCGCCGGCGGCCGCGCCGCAGATCCAGAGCGCGGCCGCCTCGCCACGTTCCAGGATCTCGACGCCGCGGTCAATCACTGAAGCGGCGTTGTCGGGCGACTGTCCGAAGAGGTAGGCCGCATCGAGCCGACCGGGCGACGGGGAATCGCAGAGCACTCGCGTGTGCAGCGCGACCCAGGACTCCACGCTCAAGTCGCGACGACCCCGGCCGCGTCCATCGGTGCCGCTCGATCGAAAAAGCGCGCGTCCTGCTCTCGCCGCAAGCGGTCGATCACACGCCCGGCGGGCAACTCGACGTCGTCGTAGCGCACCAATTCGTCCTTGGCGATCGTCCGGCGCGCCCGGCAGCCTTCGGAAAGTCCCATCGGCAGCAGCCGTTCGGCGATCACGCGGTCGGTGTTCTCGGCGAGGCCGTAGGTTTGGTACCCACCGATGCCGTCGAGGGTTTCCCCCGCGGCGATCACGACCTTGGCCGCGGTGACGCAGTCCACGCTCGGCCGTCCCGCGGCGGCGACGGTCGCGTCTGCGAGCAGCACGGCTCGCGCGATGCTCGACGGGACTTCGAAATGGCACAGATGATAGGGTCGATAAAAGACGTAGTACGGCCCCTCACCGAGCTTGTAGAGATTGAGGTAGTGCTGCTGGCGCGGATGATCGTGGGTCCCGATGACGAAAACCCCGGGAGCCGGATGCGCGCCCACCACGTAATCGACGATCCCGGGGCCATCGGCGAAGCGGTCGAGCGGGTACCACGCCGGCGCCTCTTGGATCGGCGTCCCAGCCGGCACGGTCGGCCCGAACATGCCGAGCTGCCCGACGCCCATTCCCGTCGCGTTGGCCACGGACGCCTGCTCCATCGAGATTTTGCTCCCGTCAGCGAATGAAGTGACCATGCGCGGGTTTTGGCCCCAGCGCTTGGCGAACGCCTCTTGGGTCGTCGGGTTGCGATAGGGATCGTGGAGCCCCTTGACGTTACCGCAGACCACGGGACGCACACCAATTCCGCGCACGAATCGCCACAGGTTGACGATCACGCCCGGCTGATCGCCGTCGGTGCAGGTCAGCACGACCCCGGCCGCCGCGGCAAGCTCCTGGAGACGCGCGCCGACCGTCGCGTCGAGCTCGACGTTCATGGTGACGAATGGCTTGCCGGCGGCGATCGCGGCGAGCGCAACTCGCGCCCCGAACTCGACGGCGCCCGTCACCTCGAGGATCACGTCGACCCCTTCCGCCCGGCAGAGTAGGTCGGCGTCCCCGGTGATCGCGGCACGACCGGCAGTCAGAGCTGCCGCCAGCGAAGCGTCGGTAGCGACCTCCACGAGGTCCTCGACGCCGGCATGGGTGAACGCCTCGCGAGCCGCCTCGACGCGTCGAGCGGCGATCGCGACCAGCCGCATCCCGGTAGTCGCTCCGCACAATTGCAACGCCACGCCAGAACCCATGAAGCCTGCGCCTACCATGGCGACGCGGATCGGGTTTCCCGCCTCGGCGCGCGCGGCCAGCAATCGATCGACGATGATCATCGCGGGCGAAAGTCCGGCCAGCTCCGGTCCTTCTCGGAGAGCACCTCGACCGGAACGGGCCACTCGATCCCGAAGGCCGGGTCGTCCCAGCGTACGCCGGCC
Organism: Acidobacteriota bacterium; assembly: GCA_031401755.1. GTDB lineage: Bacteria > Acidobacteriota > Polarisedimenticolia > Polarisedimenticolales > Polarisedimenticolaceae > JANNRU01. The sequence goes on from JANNRU010000198.1 coordinate 3,350, forward strand.
TCGGCCTCCGGCGCGTAGAACTCCGAGACGAGGTAGGTCACCTCGGTGTCGTGTGTGAGCGTGACGAAGCCATGCGCGAATCCGGCCGGCACGAGGAGCATCCGATCGTTGTCGGCGGAGAGCTCGACACCGAACCATTTGGTATAGGTCGCCGAGTCGGGTCGCAAATCGATGATCACGTCATACAGCGCCCCTGACGTGCAGCGAACGAGCTTGGACTCGGCGTGCGGGGCGAGTTGGCGGTGCATGCCCCGCAGGGTACCGCGCCGTTGGCTTCGCGAGCTATTGATCTGCGCGATGCGCGTCTCCAGTCCACGCTCGGCGAATTCCCGGGCACACCAGACCCGCGCGAACGATCCGCGCTGGTCGGGAAAGCGCTCGAGCTCGACGACCCATGCTCCGTCGAGATCTGTCGGCGTGTACCTCACAGCGTTCTCCAGTAGAACCGCTCGTCGATCTGCTGCGTGCGGATCAGGTGCTCGAGTTGCTTGAGCCGCGTGAACGCGCGGAAGTTGAACCCCTCGGCCTCGAGCTGGATCCGTTCGAACAGGTCGTGAAGCTGGCGGGCGCCGAGATCCGCGGTGCGACGGGCTTCGAAGGTCGGGACGACGCGACGGATCTTGTCGAACGAGACCCGATAGCTGCGATTGTCGCCGTCGTTCGAACCAAAGCTGGTCTTGCACCCGGAGAAATGCTCGGCGACGATGAGGGCGAGATCCCGCACCTGGTAGTTCTGGCTCGAGTCCCCGACGTTGAGAATCTGACCGTGAACCTGCTCGCGCGGAGCCTCGAGGACGCAGGCGATCGCCTCGCAGATGTCCATCACGTGCACGAGCGGCCGCCACGGCGAGCCGTCGCTCGTCATCTTTATCTCTCCCGTCGTCCAGGCCAACCCGGAGAGATTGTTGAGCACAATGTCGAAGCGCATCCGCGGCGATGGGCCGTAAGCGGTCGCGTTGCGCAGGAAGGTCGGCGAGAATCGGTCGTCGGCCAACGCGCCGACGTCCCGTTCGACGCGAACCTTGCACTCGGCGTAGGCGGTCTGGGGGTTGGGCTCGGACTCTTCGGATTTGAGAGCCTCACCCCCGGCGATCCCATAGACGCTGCACGACGAGGTGTAGACGAATCGCGGGACGCCGACGGCCTTCGCCGTACGCGCCAGATGGACCGACCCCTGGTGATTGATCTCGAAGGTCAACTCGGGACGGTGCTGGCCCAAGGGATCGTTCGACAACTCGGCCATGTGCACGACAGCGTCGAAACCGCGAAGGTCGTCCTCGGTCACGCGGCGCAAATCCTTGTCGATCGTCCGTGGGGCACCCAGCCCGTGGTGATAGAGCCAGCCATCACGGTAGTAACCCGTGTCCAGGCCGACGACCTGGTGCCCGCGCTCCATGAGCAGCGGTGCGAGCAAGACGCCGATGTATCCATCGGTGCCTGTGACCAGAACCCGCATCACGTCCCCCTACCAGACCTTCCACGGTGCGTCGCCGGAGGCCCAAAGCTCTTCGAGATAATTCTTGTCACGCAAGGTATCCATTGGCTGCCAGAAGCCGCCATGACGCCATGCCGCAAGCTGACCGTCGCGGGCGAGTCGCTCCATTGGATCGCGCTCCCAGATCGACGTATCTCCGTCAATGTAGTCGAGAACGCGGGGCTCAAGCACGAAGTACCCGCCGTTGACCCAGGCTCCCGCCTCGTCGCCGTGCGGCTTTTCCTTGAAGTGCTCGACTCGCACCTGGTGGGCTCCGAGACCGAAGGCTCCGAATCTTCCCGGGGGTTGCACCGCGGTCAATGTGGCGGCCAGGCCCTGCTCGCGGTGGAAGCCGATACTCGCGGTCACGTCCACGTCCGCCACTCCGTCGCCGTAGGTCATGCAGAAGGTCTCGCCGTTCAGGTGCTCCGCCGCGCGTCTCAACCGGCCACCGGTCATGGTGCTCTCTCCGGTATCGAGCAGCGTCACGCGCCACGGCTCGGCGTCGTGATGGTGGATCTCGATCTTGTTCTTGACGACATCGATGGTGACGCTCGACTGGTGCAGGAGATAGTTGGCGAAATACTCCTTGATCACGTAGCCCTTGTAGCCGCAGAGGACTACGAACTCATCGATCCCGTGGCGGGAATAGAGCTTCATGATGTGCCAGAGGATCGGCTTGCCCCCGATCTCGACCATCGGCTTGGGCTTGATCGTCGTCTCTTCGCTGATCCGCGTTCCGTGCCCGCCGGCGAGAATGACCGCTTTCATTACCGAACCGCTGCCTCCTTCAACTTCGACCGCCGCTGCGTAACGGACGCCGATCCGCCTGCCGCCAAGACTCGCGGAGCGTACCGAGCCACCGCACGTAGCGCAAGGTGCTCTCCGCCCAGTACTGACGCAAGTAGGGCCACCGCACGCGGTCCCGAGTGACGACCCCACGCAAGGCATCGGCCACGAGCCCGACCAGAACCTGGCCCGCCTCGCGCAATATCCCGAGCCGGCGGCGGCGCCGGGCGTCGGGGTGAAAGACGCGCTGGACGTAGGCCGCGCGAACGAAGGCATCCTTGACGATCCAGGCCAGCGAGAGTTTCTCCTTACGGACGAGGTGCCAGACCCGCAGTTCGGGATCGTAGTGAAAGACCGCCGACGGGTTTTCGGACCGGATCTGTTGCTGCGGCACGATCTCCTCACCGTAGCCCAGCCGGTCGCCGGCCATGCCGAGGCGACCGTCGAATCCGCCCAGTTTCTGGAGCAGGTGGCGCTCGAAAAAAATATGGCCACCGTAGAAGTACTCGCTCGAATCGAGTTTTCGCGCCACGGGTCCGAGATCGTAGCTGCCCCAGGCGTCGCGATACCAGTTCGGCTTCGGCGTCAGGTAGAACGCATCGAACGGGCCGCCGAAGACGGCCGGATGCTTTTCGCTGGCGATGCGCTCCGCGCGGGCCAGCCAGCCGTCGGGCAGTTTGCAATCGTCGTCGATGTAGCCGACCCAGTCGCCGCGGGCGACGCCGAGTCCGCGGTTGCGCGCGTGCGAGAGCCCCTGGGCACTTTCGGTGACGTAGTAGAGATTGGGCATGCCGGCAGCGAGACGGGCGGTCAGTTGGGGAGTTTGATCCCTCGAGTTGTTGTCGACCACGATCGCCTCCCACAGCGCCGGATCGAGGCGCTGGCGGGAAAGCGAGTCGAGAACGATGTCGAGTAGGTCGGCACGGTTATAGGTACAGATGACCACGCTCAGGACGGGAGCCCGTCGGTCGTCGAGAGTAAAGTCCGGCGGCCCGCTGTTCACGGGAATATCACCCGCATCTTCGACTTGACAAGCCCCGCCGACACGGCCAAGCTGAGCCCGTGCCGCGACCCGCTCTTTTCGGGCTCGATCGCCGAGACCTGACCGCCGAACAACGATTGGTCCTCGCGCTCGCCGCACCCGATCCCGACGTCGCGGAGGTCGAGCACGCGGCGGCCACGTGCGATGTCCGCGAGTTGTTTTCGCTCGCTCGCCGTCACAACCTGCTGCCCCTCGCGATCCATGCCGCCGGCAGCGGCACGCCCCACCTCGCCCGTTTGCTCGAATCCGACGAACGGTTTGCCGCGCTTCGGCGCCAGTTCCTGTTTCTGGACCGGATCCAGGTGATCGTGCTCGGCGATCTCATCCGTTGGTTCGGCGCGGGCGGCGTCCCGTTCCTGTTGCTCAAAGGCCTCGGACTCGCCGAGATACTTTACTCGAATCCGCTCCAGCGCGTCGGCGTGGATATCGACCTGCTGGTCCGCCGCGAAGAGTTGGATTCTGCTTCAGCGCTCCTCGCCGCCGAAGGGTTTTCGGCGGTTCACCCCGAATTCTACAAGAGCACGCACTTCCACCTGCCGTTCGTTCGCTCCGATCGCAAGCTCCCGATCACGATCGAAGTTCATTGGGAGCTGAGCCCGGCGCGATCGCCGGTGCAGTTCGATCCGCGGGGCTGGTGGGACCGCGCGCGGGGGCGCTCGTTGCGGGCCGGAGCAGTACACGTGCCGCCGGCCGACGTGGAGTTCGCACACTTGGCATGGCATGCATTCAATAAAGGCGCGGTGACGCTGCGCGACCTCGGCGAGATCGCACGCGCGCGGCAGCGCCTGGCGGGGGCGGTAGAATACGAGGCGGCGCGACAGATCGCCGAGCGCTCCGGCGCCGGGGGTTTCGTGGCGCAGGCGGAACTGCTGGCGGAGGCGTACTGGGGCACCCCGCGGGGAGCCTGCGGACATGTGGCCGAGCGCAGCCGGCTGCAGCGTCGGATCGCAGACCGGATCCTCGCGCCGGGCCGGGTCCTGCGCCTGGGCGCCGAGCGGCGCTCGACCGAGCGGCGGCTTAGCTACTGGTCCCTGCTCGCGCGTGACCGAGCCTCGCTCGGCGCTCTGTTTGCGGAGGTGGCGCGTGAGGCGCGGGAGCCGGCGCCGGATTCGACGGACCAGCGCGGCGTGCGCCACGCGCTCGGGGAGACGGCAAAACTTGGGCTAGCCCTGATTCACCTGGCCTGGCCCGGTCCGAGGTGACACGGTCAATCGTCGAGCGCTCGCAGACCAATCTCGGCCGCTGTCGTCCAGGGTCCGCCGTTCACCTCGCCGAGCGCGCGTAGCCGGACGAAGCGCCCCGCAATCGGCGGGAACTCGACCTGACGTTCGGTAAGCGCTGTCGCGTTCGTCGCCATAACGCCTCGGGACACCCGGCTCCAGTTCTCGCCGTCCGCGCTGACCTCGATCTCGTATTCGCGGATCGTCCCGTTGACACCCCCGTCCTGGCGTGGGAGATAGGACAATCCGCACAGCGTGGCGCTCGCGCCGAGGTCGATTTCGATTTGATGCGGCAAGCCAGGACTGAACGGAACCCACTGGGTGACCCAGATCGTTCCCGGATTGCCGTCGATCGCGTTCGCGGCCTGCCCGTTTTCCCCGACGAGTTCCTCGCTGTCGACGCTCGCGATGGACCATCCGACGCGAGCCAGGTCGCTGCATTCCGGCCCGAGGACGGTCACGGTACGCTGGGCGATCGTGCACAGCCCGACGGCATCGCAGACCGTGAAGGTCACGGGATAGCTCCCGGCGCCGCAAGCGAAGAGCACCGGTCCGGGATCCTCGATGCTCGACGACGACGGCGACGCACAGGCGGGAAAACTCCAGCTCAGGCTCAGCGGCGACTCGTCGTCCGGGTCGGACGCCGAACCCTCGAAGTTCACCGCGGCCCCTGCGTCGATCGTGACGTCGGCGGCGGGAGTGTCGATCGCGGCCACGGGCGGCTGCGAACTGCCAGCCGACACGACGCCCAGCCCCAACTCGGCCACCACGGCCCAGGGGCCGCCGTTCACCTCGCCGAGCGAGCGGAATCGGACGTGGCGACCCGCGATCGGCGCGAACACGACCCGACGCTCGACGAGAGCGCTCGTGTTCGTGAACAACTCCCCGCTCGACACGGTGACCCAGGTCATGCCGTCCACGCTGGTCGCCAGTTCGTATCCGCGCACCGTGCCGTTGACGCCGCCGTCCTGGCGCGGGAGGTAGCGGAAGTCGCACAGCGAGCGGACGGCTCCCGTGTCGACGCAAATTTCGTGGGGGTGAGCGGGGCTCGAGGGGATCCACTGGGTGACCCAGTTAGTCAGCGGATTGCCGTCGATCGCGTGTGCGGCAGCGCCGTCCTCGACGACGAGCTGCTCGCTGTCCGCATAGGTCACGGACGCCCCGGCGAGCGACAGCTCGGCGCAGACCGGTCCGTTCACCGCGATCTGGCGTGTCTCCCAGGCGCAGGCTCCCGACGCGTCGCAAACGACGAACGTCGCGGTGTAGGAGCCGGTGGGGCAGGCGAAGACGACCGGCCCCGGCGCGGCGACGAGCGACGTCGAAGGGATCGCGCACGCGGGGAAGGTCCAGGAAAAGCTCAGCGGCAGATCTTCGTCGGGATCGGACCCGCTGCCTCGGAACTCGATCGCGCCACCCGCCGCGACCGTGGTATCCGTCGCCGGAGCCTCGATGAACGCGGTCGGCGGTTCGGATTCGCCGATGGTGATCCCACGGATCCCGAGCTCGGCAACGACCGCCCAGGGCCCGCCGTTGATCGCGCCGAGCGACCGCAGGCGCACGAAGCGACCGGGCCGCGGCGCGAAATCGATTTCACGCTCGACCAGTGCCGAGGCGTCGCTGAACAGGAGGCCGCTGGCCACCGTGGCCCAGGTCGCCCCGTCGATGCTGGTCGCAAACTCGTACTGACGGAGGGTCCCGTTGGTCCCGCCATCCTGGCGCGGAAGGTAGGTGAACCCGCACAGCGTCGCGATCGATCCCGAATCGATGACGATCTCATGCGGGTGGGCCGAACTCGTCGGGACCCACTGCGTGACCCAGTTCGTCAGCGGGTTCCCGTCGATCGCGTGGATCCGGGCGCCGTTCTCGCCGACGAGCTCCTCGCTGTCGGCGTAGGGTACCGTCCAGCCGCCCCGAGGGAGGGTCGCGCATTCGCCGCAGAAAGCGTCGGCCCCGCTGCAATCCTCATCGATCCCGTTGCTACAGATCTCGCTCGCGCCCGGGTAGATCTCCGGGTTTCCATCGTCGCAATCGTCGGGAAGCGGAACGCCGTCGCGATCCTTGTCGATATCGCACACGTCGCCGAATCCGTCACCGTCGCTATCGGACTGATCGGGATTGGCGATCGCGTCGCAATTGTCCTCGTCGGCGCAGAGTCCGTCTCGGTCCACGTCGTCTTGCGCATCCGCGGGGCACGGGTCCAGGCAGTCCTTGCGCCCGTCGCCGTCGGAATCGGCATCGGAGACGCCGCAGCCGCAGACGCCGGGGGCGGTCTTCTGCGGGTCGGTCGGGCAGCCGTCGAAGCAGTTCGGGGTGCCATCTCCATCGTCGTCGGCATCGGAGACGCCGCAACCGCAGAATCCGGGATTGGTTTTCGACGGATCCGCGGGGCAACCATCGATGCAGTTGGCCGCACCGTCGCCGTCCGAGTCGGTATCGGGAACGCCGCAGCCGCAGGCTCCGGGCGCGGACTTGAACGGATCTTCGGGACACAGGTCGCCGCAGGCGACGCCGTCTCCGTCTTCATCGGATTCGGGAGCGCCGCAGCCGCAATCCCCCGGCTCGGTCTTGAACGGGTCGATCGGGCAGCCGTCGAGGCAGTTGGCAGTGCCGTCAGAGTCGTTATCGATGTCGCGAACTCCGCACCCGCATTGGCCCGGTGCGATCTTGAACGGGTCGATCGGGCAAAGGTCCAGACAATCCGCGGTGCCGTCGCTGTCGCCATCTTCGTCGGCGGCACTGCAGCCGCACTGGCCCGGAAAGATCTTGGACGGATCCTCGGGACATTGGTCCAGGCAGTCCGGCGTGCCGTCACCGTCGGTATCCGGAGGGTCGAAACTGCACGGCCCGACATCGAAGGATCCGCCAAGCAACGCGAGCGCGCAGCGGGCGCCTCCTGGACCGATCACCGAACCGTCGGCGGGAAGCAGCGACACGGGGCCGTAAGGCGCCGACGGCGTGACGCTGTAGGACAACTCGGCCAGAGCTTGCGCCATGGCGCTGGCGGGAATCGTCGCCGAGGTCGGCGAGCTGATCGAGATCGCCGCCCCGGAGGCCCCGTCAACGAGCGCGCAGACGAACCCGGGGACGAGGGCGTTGCAGCCGGTGGCCTGGAGGAGTTCTGGGGCGTCCGCGAGGGACAGGGCGACCGACGAGATCCCCTCCGATACGCCGGCCGCGAAACCGACCCGAACGACGTTGCCCGTGGAGCCCGGAGCGCCGGCACCGTCACTAACCTGAATGACTGCCGCGCAAGCGGTGAACCCGGCGGGGGCGAGCGGGGCGCCGAGGAGGATGCGGTCGG
>JANNRU010000199.1:0-1769 GCA_031401755.1 Acidobacteriota bacterium
CACACATTTCATGTAGAGAGGGGAAACAACCCGCACAACCCACGGAACCCACAGACCCCCCCGGCGTGGCCGCTGTGATCACTGGAACCCGGTTGTGGCGTTCCGTCCACGGCCAGGTCGTCTACGGCGTGTGCCACCCACCCCCGTCACCAAGGCTCGCCGAGTGGGTTGACCCCGATGCGGACTAGTCCACATCGTCGCATTGATTGGTCGGAGATCGTTCCCCTGTCCGCGGGAATCGTCGCCAGCTACGACACCGGCGTGACGCTCAGGCAGCTGTTCTACCGGCTGGTGGCGGCGGAACTACTGCCCAACACCAAGGTGGCGTACTCGACCCTGAGCAAGGTCACCGCCCGGGCCCGGCGTGAGGGTCGCTTCCCCTCGCTACTCGACCGCACCCGCTCCATCCATCGCTATCGGACTTTTGAGGGCGCCGAGGCCGCCCGGGCGTGGCTCCGTGACATTTACCGCCGCGATCGAACCGAGGGGCAGGAATGGTCGCTGTACCTGGCGGTCGAGAAGGCGGGCATCGTGGAGCAGCTGCAGCGCTGGTTCGGTGACCTCGGGGTGCCGATCCTGGCCCTCGGCGGCTACACGTCGCAGACCTACGTCGACGAGATCATCGCGGACGTCGATCATCGGGGCCGGCCAGCGGTGCTGATCTACGCCGGGGACTTCGATCCCTCGGGCGAAGACATCCAGCGCGACTTCTTGAGGCGTTGTGATGCGTTCGACTTGGTCCAACGGGTCGCGCTGACACCTGACCAGATCGACGAGCATAAGCTTCCCGAGCTGCCGGGCAAGCCGACCGACTCCCGTGCGGGTCAGTTCGTCGCTCGTCACGGGCGTCTGGTCCAAGTCGAACTCGATGCCCTGCCGCCCGACGTGCTGCGTTCGCTGTACGCCGAGGCGATCGCGGAGCATTGGGACGAGGCCGCGTACGAGGACGTGCTTGCCCGTGAAGCGGACGAGTCGCAATCGCTGGATGAAGCGTCGTGAACGCTGTAACTGCAGAACTGCGGGAGATCGGCACGATTCTCGGCAAGGCTTTCCTTCGAATCGTGCGAATTCGGCGAGAACTGGGGACTTCTGGCGTCAGAGAGCCACAAACTCCTATGGCGGGTTCTCGCCCGAATAGCCCTCATGACGTCGACGAGGGACGCCGCCGTGGACAAGACCATGCTCGCTGAAATCGACCGGCTTCGGCAGATGTCTGTCTCCGAGTTGCAGGGTGTTTGGCTGCGCTTGTACGGCGAGCCATCTCGCAGCCGGAATCGCGACTATATGTGGAGGCGTCTCGCGCATCGGACTCAAGAGCTCGCGCACGGCGGCCTCACCGACCGCGCGAAGGGACGCATCGCTGCACTTGCATCCAACGATTTCACGCGCGCTCGTACGCCTGCAATGGCTGTGGACATCACACCCGCCACGCCTCCCCCGCCACGAACGACACGTGATCACCGCTTGCCAACACCCGGCACCGTGATCACCCGCCGCTACCGCGATCGCGAACTGCGCCTGCTCGTCCTCGACGACGGGTTCGAACTCGACGGCACCCGCTACGGCTCGCTGTCGGAGGCGGCACGGGCAGTCACAGGTCAGCACTGGAATGGGCGGTTATTCTGGCAGCTCGTCCAACGGAAGCGGAAGGCCTGATGGTCCGCCCGCTGCGGAACGGTCGAGCCACCGCGGTCGCCACCGCGGTCGCCACCGCGGTCGCCACCGCGGTCGCTCCCGTTCGCTGCGGTGTTTACGCTCGCGTTTCAACG
>JANNRU010000200.1:0-11878 GCA_031401755.1 Acidobacteriota bacterium
CTGCCCTTCATCAAGTCCCGCGGTACCTGGCCCCAGATCCGGCTATCCATCGATTCGTCGCGGTGGTCGCCGAAAACCAGGTAACTTTCCGGGTCGACCGTGACCGGACCGAAATTCTGGAGCACATCTGCGCGTCGATACCGATCCTCGATGTACGGTTCATCGATTCGCACGCCGTCCACGTGCAGGCGTCCATCGCGCAATTCGATCGTCTCTCCGGGCAGGCCGACCACACGCTTGATGAAGTCGATCTCCGGCTCATTCGGTTGTTTGAAGACGACGACGTCTCCGCGATGGATCGGACGAATCGGGAGTAAACTCCGCTCCCAATCGAAGCTGACCGGGGCGTAGGCGAAGCGATTGACCATGATGTAATCGCCGACCAGCAACGTGTCCATCATCGAGCCGCTCGGAATCTTGGACTGCTGAAAGGCGAAAGATCGCGTGAAGATCACGAAGATCACGCAGACGAGGACTGTCTCGACCATATCCCTGGAGAAGGATTTGGCGGGGGTTCCTTCCGGGGCATCGTTCGTGAGTCGCGGTTCATTCAACGGCACGGTCCCCATGAGTGTCGGCCACCGGTCAGCGATTCGCGACGCGAGCTTTCACGGCGGACTGCCCGAACGCGGTACCGCGAGCAGCCGGGCTTACCAGAACTCGGCTTCGGACCGCACGCTCGGCCCAAGGTACCACGCGGCCGTCGTGGAGGCTCACCACGCGAGCGCGGTTCCGTGTCGGCGAGGATCGGCAGCACCCAGCCAGCGGCCACCGGCATCCGTGCCGACCGAATTGACGTCGCCGGTCGTTCCCGCGCTCTCGCGGAGGCGGTGGCCGCGCGCTTCGAGCGCGCGGGCGATGTCGTCGGGTAGCGCGCGGTTTTCGTGGCAGATCTCGTCCGGGAGCCACTGGTGGTGGATCCGCGGTGCGTCGACGGCTTCTTGCAGCGGTAACCGGTGGTCGATGACGTTCACCAGAACCTGTAGCACGGACGTAATGATCGTGGCCCCGCCGGGACTACCGAGCACGAGAAGCGGACGTACGCCAGTCTCGGCGCGTTCAACGATCGTCGGGGTCATCGATGAGAGCGGCCGTTTTCCGCCGACGACCGAGTTGGCCTGGTCGCCGGTCAGGCCGTACGCGTTGGGCGCGTTGGCCGCTAGTGCAAAATCGTCCATCTCGTTGTTCAGGAGCACGCCGGTCCCGTAGGCGACGCTACCGCAGCCGAACGCGGTATTGAGCGTCGAGGTCAGCGCCACGCTGCCGCCCGCGGCGTCGCCGATGGAAAGGTGCAGCGTGTCCGGCGATTCGTCGCTCGCGATGATCCCCGGGGCCAACTCACTGGATGGGGTCGCTCGCGAGGGATCGATCGACGCGCCACGTAGACGGAGGTAGTTCCGGTCGAGGAGTGGGCGACGGGTACGTCGACGAAATCCGGATCGCCCAGCCATCGGGAGCGGTCCGCGTAGGCCCGGCGCTCGGCTTCGACCATGAGGTGGGCAGTTAGGGATGAGCCGAAGCCGCTTACACCGAGATCGAAGGATTCGAGCATGCCCAGTGTTTGCAACAGCACGATGCCGCCGCTGGAGGGGGGTGGGAAGCTCACGATGCGATGGCCGCGATAGCGGCCCTCGATCGGATGTCGGGTGACGACACGATAGGTGCCGAGATCGTCGAGCGTGAGCCATCCTCTCTCGGCAAACTCTTCCGCCAGATACGGAGAGACGACGAAACCTTTTTCCGCGAGCGCGATCGCCGGTCGCACCAGTTCGCGCCACGGTCGCAGGCCGAACCGAGCGTGCGCCTCGGCGAGTCCGGCCACGGTGCCCGGGACGCCGACGGCCAGGCCGCCTCGCAGGCTGAGCCCGGGAATTGGGTTGCCATCCTCATCTAGAAACGCGCGTGCGTCCGCCTTCGCGGGGCGACCTCTCGAAAATCGAGCGCGTGCGTCACGCCGCCGGGGTCGCGGTAGAGCAGGAACCCTCGGCCACCCAGAGCACCGGCGGTGGGGAAATTGACGGCCAGGGCGAACGAGGCGGCGACCGCGGCATCCACGGCGTTGCCGCCGCGTTGCAAGACTTCGAGGGCGATGCGGCTGGCGTCGGCGTCCGGAGTGGCCACGACCCCATGGCTTCCGCTGACGGCGGGCCGTGAGGCGGCGATCGCCAGGAAGCTCCCGCAGCCGAGGAGTCCGAGAAACTGGATGACTGTGAGACGCTTTTGGGTGCGGGTGGGTGGCGAGTGCCGGAGCATGGACTTTCGCGAAGGAACGACCAGCACGCTAACACTAGAACGATGGCCGTGTCAACGAGCCGGAGGGCCCACCGCTGTTACAATCCCACCGGCTTCGATTCCGTCCGGGAGGTCTCAAGTGCCAAGTACGTGTCATCGCCGCTTGACTTCGTTGCTGATTACCGGTGCCGTCCTCTGGTACGCCGGTTGTGGTGGCTCCGTCGCACCACCCGCGCCGGGTGAGACGCCGCCCCGTGCCGGAAGCGCGGAGACCAAGCCGGCTCCCGACGTGACGCTCGTCGATCTCGACGGCGCGGAGTGGCGTCTGGCTGAGGGGGCGGGACAGGTGCGGCTGGTGGATTTCTGGGCCACCTGGTGTGCCCCGTGTCGAGAAGAGATTCCGATGTTCAAGGAACTCTACGAAACCTACAAGGATCGTGGTTTCACCCTCCTTGCCGTCTCCGACGAGAGCCCGGAGGTGTTGCGCGAGTTCGTCGCACGCCACCAAATCCCGTATCCGAACTTGATCGGAAACGAAGAGGTCAGCGAGCGATTCGGCGTGCTCGCATTGCCGATGGCGTTCCTGGTGGACGGGGAGGGGAGAATCGTCAAGACCTTCGTTGGGCCTAAGCCGCGAAGGGTCTTCGAATCCGCGATCGAAGCGCTTCTGGCCCCGCCTGCTGCGCCCTGACCGGCGAGGTGGACCGACCCGTTCCGCGGGGCTAGGTTTCGGGGGATGAGTCGCGTCAGTCCCCCCGGGCGAGCTCTGGCGATCCTCGCCGTCATCTCGGTTGCCGCGGTCGTTGTCCTGGGCTGGATGGCCAACCGATACTCTAAGCTCGTCCCCGCCGAGCCTCGATCGGACGCGACCGCTGCGCGGTCGGAGGCCCTGCGGAGGGTCGATCAGTTTCTCCTCGTGAACCACCGATTGCGAACGTTACCGTCCGCAGACCGCGCAGCGGCATTCCGCGACCAGGCGATGACCGAGGAGGAGTTCGAAAGGCTTGCGGCTGCGCTGCGTGCCTGGCGCGCAGGACGCTTGTCCTCCGGCGACCCGTACGCGTTCGCCTTCGAGCGCCGACGCGATCGGCTCGGGCCGACGGACCCGGCAGGCGGCTAACGCTCCGGCTGCGCACGATCGGCTTCGCGCTCGAGCGCGGCGAGGCGCCGATCGACACCGCGCAAGCGCAGGATCAGGTGCAGCAGATAGCCGGCGATCACGGCCCAAATCAGATTGTAGGCCCAGAACAGCGCCCCGTAGCTTGTCATGACCTTCCCTCGTTGGATGCACGCTCGGCGGCGGCGCGCGCGCGATGCTCAACCTCGGCCAGTTGACGCCGCAGGGCGACGAGCAAGCCGAAGAGCAAGAAAAAGACGATCGTACAGATCAAGAACGCGAGCCTCATGCGCGGATCGAGCGCGTCGCGCTTGCCGGGAGCAAACAGCACAGGATGATGTCCACGCCACCACACCGTCGCCTTGTGCACGATTGGAACATCCACCGCGGCGAGGATCCCGAGCACGGCGCCAAGTCGGGCGCCGAGTTCTTCACTCGCCGCCGCGCGTCGTACCAACAACGCTCCGGTGAGCAGGAGCCACAGGATTGCAGTGGTCGCGAGCTTGGGGTCGAAGATCCAGTCGCCGACGCGACCCTTCCAGGCCGCCTTGGCCCAGATCGGGCCGGTCAGGAGGACGATCGTGCAGAAGACCCACGAGACTTCGGTCGTGGCCAGCGTCCAGTGATCCCAACGTGGTGCTCGAGTCGTGAGCATCGCGACCGCCGACGCGAAGATCGTCACCGCGCCGAAAAAGGTGACAAACGCGGCTGGAACATGGAAGTAGAAAATGCGTTGCGCAGCTCCCATCACCCGCTCGTCGGGTGCGTACAGGAAGGCCATGTAGAGCGCGAGCGGAATCGCGATGGTGGTCGTTGACCACAAGATCAGCGTTCCCGGACCCGACCAACGGCTGGACCCCCGTGACCCTTCGTACGCTTGCACCTCAGTCCTCCACCACGAACTCGAAAACCAACAAGCCGAGACACAGGTAGAGTAAATCGAACCCGGCCGTCAAGCCCAACCAGTGTCCCGCGGTCTCGAACAGGCGGCCCTCGGTGCTGGCCTCCGTGCAGCGCACGGCGGACAACAGCAAGGGCGCGGCGGTCGGGAAGAGCAACGTGGCGAGCAACGCCTCTCCGCGGCCGACCCGATGGACGATCGCCGAGAATAGTGTTCCGAGTACGGTCAGGCCCAGCACGTGCAGACCGAGAATCAGGGCCAGCGTGGCCGGACGCTCGAACGGATTCCAGGGGAACAGCGCGGCGGTCGCGCCGGCACCGAGCAAGGCCAGTAAAGCGGTATGAACCAGTCCGCTGGCGAGTTTTCCGAGATAGATTGCGCCACGATCGATCGGCGCGGCGAGCAGTCCGGCGAAGGCGTCCCCTTGCCGTTCGGCGCGGAACGCGGGGGCGAGCGAGACCGCGCAGGCGAAAGCGACCACGGTCCACAGCGCACTCGGAGCGTAGCGTGCGGCGGCCAGCTCCGGTGCCTCCCCGGAAGCAGGCGTCAACGTCAAGGCCAGGATCCAGGCCACCATCAGCGCGAAAACGGTTCCGGACGATAAACTGTCCCACGTTCGCCATTCCAGGCGAAGATCCTTCGCCGCGATCGCGGCCGAGGCCCTGAAAAACCCGGCTCCTCTCATCTGCGATCTCTCGTACGTTCCGTCGATCCCAAGGCGTGGAGCGCGGCGGAGACCCGGATCGCTTGTTGCGCGCTGGAGTCACCACCGTCGACCCAACCGCCGCGATCGAGCACGGCGAAGGCGCGAGTGATGGAGAGGGCTCGCTCAACGTCGTGAGCGACAAGGACGATCGCCCGCCCTGCGGCGCTCCAGGTCTCGATCGATCGGCAGAGCAGATCGATCCCCCGCGGATCGAGCCCGGCGAACGGCTCGTCGAGCAGGAGCAAGGCCGGGTCGTGAACCAGGGCGCGGGCCAAGCTGACGCGCTGCCTGAGACCTCGCGAAAGCTCGGAGACCTTGTCCTCCGCCCGATGGGCGACGCCGACCCCTTCGAGTACCGCCAACGCCCGCTCGGTCGGTTCGACAATTCCGTACAGGCGCGCGAAGAATGCCACATTCTCGATCGCGGTCAGGTCGTCGTAGAGCAGCGATGCGTGTGAGACGAGCCCCACGCGCGCAAACGCGTTGCGCCGGTCGCGCCGAGCGTCATGACCGAATACACGCAAGCTTCCGCTAGTGGGAGACAGGGTTCCGGCCAGAACCCGTAGCAGTGTTGTCTTGCCGGCCCCGTTCGGACCGACCAGCGCCAAACTGTGTCCGGGCTCGAGCCGCAAATCGACGCCGCCGAGAGCAAGCCGTGGCCCGAAACGCTTGACCAGACCTCGAGCTTCGAATGCCGCGGTTGTCAACTCGGCCATCAGTCGTCCGCAGACTCCGCTGGGCGACCGGCCGGGTGGGGAATCACCGGAAAGCGCCGCCGCTCCTCGGAGTCCAGTGCCGCGCGGTTCTCGTCGATTCGGCGCAGAACGTCCGCGGCCTCCACGGCCAGCCGGCCGCGAATCTCGGCATGGTCCTGCGGGTCGAGCTTGTTCGCCTCCCGGTCCTCGTCCAAGTCGCGCAGGGTCGACAGCAACATTTCGCGCCGGGACTCCAGTTCTCTCGCGCACGCCATCAGGGGGGAGGGTTCCTCCATCTCCCGCGCCGACTCAGGTCGAAAGAGCGGCCAGGCGACCCACAGGGTCGCGCCGGAGAGAATCAGGAGCGCGACAATCACACCGGCGACCATCTGTCGTTCCTCGTTTCGGTCGAGGTTTCGGCGTGCTCGACGACGCTCACGCGATCGCGCGATCTTCGAGCGCCAACGCACCGGCTAGCCGGTTCCGCTCTCGCGCGTCGGGAAGGACCCCGAGAATCGAGCCGGCAACGAAGAGCAAGCCGCCGAACCAGATCAGATTGACCATAGGATTGATGAAAACGCGGAAACTGGCTTGGCCCGTATCGGGGTCGATACCGACCGGAATGACGTAAAAGTCCTCGGCGAGTCGCGCCGGATGCATGAGCGACCAACTGGCGTGGATCGCGACTTCGGTCGACGGGGTTTTGACCTCGCGCTGCGCGCGTGATTCGAGCGATCGGATCAGACCGAACAGCCCGACGACCGACCGTTGGTACTCCGGGGATCCCTCCTGGCCCAGGCGCCGTGCTTCGACGAACGCCGAGCGCAATTCCTCGAACTGCAGGTTGGGATGGAGCCGCTGTTCCGGCGCGAGCTTCGCCAGCACCGTACCGTCCTTCGCATCGAACAAGCTGGCCTCCACGATCGCCCCGATGTGGTCCTCCTCGGCGACCAGGCGCAGTTGGTCGTAGCGCATCCAGTACGGGCCCACCTCCAAGATCTCTCCCGGGACCAGTGAATGAACGGATTCGTGCCGATAGGCGGACGAACCGGCGATTCCGAAAAAGATCGTGACCATCGCCAGGTGCACGATGTAGCCGCCGTAACGCCGCTTGTTGCGCGAGACCAGGCGGCCGAGGGCGATGGCGCCGGATTCGTCGTGATGCCGCATTCGAATTCGTGTACCGCGCCAGAACTCCGAAACCACGGTCGCGGTCACGAAAGCGCCAATGGCGAAGGTCAGCGGAGGATAGAAGGCCTGCACGCGCTCGAGGGCCAGGGCCAGATCGAGCTGGCCCATCGCGGCGAAAGTCTTGCCAACGGCGGACAGATAACCCCGAACGTCACGAAAGAGCAGCAACAGCAGGACCCATGTGCCGATGAGCACGGGCCCGGCGAAGTTGCGCTTCAGGTTCACCGTCGAGGCCTTGCGCCAGGCGACGAGCGGACCAACCCCCGCCAGCAACAGCAGGACGAGAGCCCAGGGCACGTTGACCATGTTGAAGATCGGCGGCCCCATCGTGACCTTGCGTCCCGTAAACAATTCGGAGAGGATCGGAAAGGTAGTCAACAAGAGCACGGTCCCGGCGATGCCAACGAAAATCATGTTGTTGAACAGAAAACTCGCCTCGCGCGAGAGGATCGATTCCAGCCGGGCCTCCGAGCGGAGATCGCCGAGACGCAGGATCAGCAGGACGAGCGAGCCGAAAAAGGCCAGGAACAGGAACGTCACGAAGAACGGTCCGATGTTGGAGGTGGCGAACGAGTGCACCGACGAGATGATTCCGCTTCGCGTCAGAAAGGTCCCAAAGATCGAGAGGCAGAAGGTTAGGATGACGAGCAAGGCGTTCCAGACTTTGAGCATCCCTTTGCGTTCCTGGATCATCACCGAGTGCAGGAAGGCCGTCCCGGTCAACCAGGGCATCAACGAAGCGTTCTCGACCGGATCCCAGGCCCAGTATCCACCCCAACCGAGCTCGATGTAGGCCCAGTACGAGCCAAGCAAGATCCCGGTCCCGAGGAAGGTCCACGCACACAGGGTCCAGCGCCGGGTCGTTCGGAACCAGAGGTCGCCGGTTCGGCGTGTGATGAGGGCCGCGATGCCGAACGCGAACGGGATCGTAAAGCCGACGTATCCGACGTAGAGCGTCGGCGGATGAATCATCATCCAATAGTTCTTGAGCTGCGGATTCAGCCCGACGCCGTCCGGCCGCATTGGCCCCATGCGAAACGGCGGCTCGACGACGTTGAGCAACAGGAGAAAAAAGGCCATCGTCGTCGCAACCACCGCTACGGCCCAGGGCATCAACGCGCGATTATGGCGGCGATTCGTCAGAACCATGATCGACGCCATCACGGCGAGCAGCGCGACCCAGAGCAACAGGCTTCCGGCCTGGCCGCCCCAGAGCGCGGCGATTTTGTACGGCAACGCTTGTGAGGTACTTGAATAGAGGTAGACGTAGTCCAGTCGGAAGTCGTCGCTCAGAAAGCCGCGCACGAGACAGGCCGCGGCGAGCAAGGTGAAGCCTGTAGCAGCGAGCACGGCGCGCTCGGCGCTCTTCGTCATCGCGAAGCTGCGCGCAGCGCCGCCGAGCGCTCCGGCGATCGCGGCCCACCCGGCGAGTACGAACGCGCCGAACACGGACCAGTGGCCCAGCAGAATCGTCGCGTCCTGAATCGAGGATTCCATGGTGCCCTGAATCAGTAGGGCGCGGCGGCGCCTTCCGCACCGTCGGCCGATTCGTACTTGGAAGGACACTTGGCCAGCAGCGTGTGGGCCTGGAACGTGCCGTCGGCCCCGAGATGTCCCTGAACGACGACGTCGGCTCCATCCACAAAGGTGTCCGGAATGATTCCATTGTAATGAACGCCGAGGGAGCGGGTTCCGTCAGACATCGCGAATCGAACGTCGTGGCCCGACGGCAATCGGTCGATCGAACCCTGGACCACCTTGCCGTTGACGCGGTAGCGATCGTCGGCCGGACGCGGGTCGACCAGGAACTCGCTGACGGTGAGGTAGTAGGAAAAGCCACCCGACCGACCCATTCCGGCCACGATCAAGACGGTCATCGAGATCAACATCCCGGCGCCAATCAAGACAAATTTGGTCTGCCGACCGTCCAAGTCCCACTCCGTGGCGGTAGGAACCGCACCTCATGTTAGAAGCCGGGTTGGGCACCCGTCAAACAAATCGCTCCGGAGCCAGATATCTCCCCCGGTACCGCAGACTGGTTTTGGCGGCCGTCGGGAGGGCATTGTACTCTTCGGCCGCCTCATGAAGGAAATCATCGATCGTCTGACCGAAGAGTTGAAGCTGCTCGAACGCGAGCTACGAATCGAGTTGCCGAAGGAGATCGGGACCGCCGTGGCCATGGGCGACCTTCGGGAGAACGCCGAGTACCACGCCGCACTCGAGCGGCAGGCATTCGTGAAGGCGCGGATCGGTCAACTCCGCGAGCGTCTGGCCTCGTTGAGTTCGATGAGCCTCGAGTTGCTTCCGCGGGATCGCGTTGGGCTGGGATCGACGGTCAAGCTGCTCGACCTGGACACGGACGACGAGGCGACCTACGACATCGTCGTTCCCGAAGTCGCCGATCTGGGCCGCGGTCAGATATCGGTGGCCTCACCGATCGGTCGCAGCTTGTTGGGCAAGAAAGAAGGGGACGCGGTCTCCGTGGAGGTCCCGTCCGGCCGGCGTCGATTCGAACTGCTCGAGCTGAAAACCCTTCACGACAAGAAGTAGCCGCCCGTGCTGGACGGTCGAATCGATCCCCCCGGGCGCGCGTGCCGCACGACCGTGAAGAGAATTTTCCAGCCCGCGGAGAGACTGCCGCGCAGTGTGCCGGTCACCTTCGACTGTCCGATTCGCTTGCGATACGACACCGGCACTTCGCAATAGACGAGGCCGAGTCGCGCGGCCTTGACTTGCATCTCGGCCGTCCATCCGTAGCCGGTGTCCCGCATCCCAAGCTGCTCCAGCGCGCCCCACCGGATCGCCCGGAACGGACCGAGATCGGTCATCCACACCCCATACAGCGCGCGAATCAACAGTGTCGCCACGCGATTGCCGATTCGCGCTTGTGGAAGCAGCGCGCCCGGCATCGCCCGGCCGAGGACTCGGGAGCCGACGACTAGGTCGGCGGCCTTTTCACGGATCGGCGCAATCAGGAGCGGCAGCTCATCGGCGTGGTCGCTGTAGTCGCCGTCAAGAAACACGACGACATCCGGCGGCTGATCGGCGGCCGAGATCGCCGCGAGTCCGGCGAGGCAGGCTCGGCCATATCCTCGGCGGGGCTCGGCGTAAACTTCAGCGCCCGCCTGATGGGCCCGCGCACGGGTCTGATCGGTCGATCCGTTGTCGACGACGATGATTCGGCGAACCTGTGAGCGGGGGATCTCCCCAAGGACCCGGGGCAAGGCGCGTTCTTCGTTCAGCGCCGGGATCACGACGTCGATGATTGGCCAGTCCATCATGTGGGTATCGCGGGTTCGACTCCTGCGCAACGCCCCCCCGGCGTGCAGGCGATCGGTATGATAGCCGTGCCAGCTCGGGCTTGCTTACTGGAGATTGCCCAATTGCTCGAAGCGACGTCGCCGCTGCAATACCTCAAAGGAATCGGACCACGGCGGGCGGAGATTCTGGCCGAGATCGGTCTGCATACGCTGGAGGATCTGCTCTACATCCTGCCGATTCGCTGGGAGGACCGACGGGCCTTCGGACGATTGGCGGAGCTCCGTCCGGGAATGGCCGATCGCACTCTCTCCCTTCGCGTGCTTACGAGTCGACTGATCCGGACACGGCGCAAAAACTTCTCGATCTTCGAAGCCCGTCTGGAGGACGATTCCGGAGAGTGTCGGGCGATCTGGTACAACCAGCCATTCCTGCAAGGGAAGATGATCGCCGGCCAGCGCGTGATCCTGTTCGGGTCGCTCGTCGCTGACCGTCGGGGGCAGACACGGCTCGAGAATCCTGAGTACGAGTTCGTCGACGAGGACGAGGCGGGTATCCACGCCGGACGGATCGTACCGGTTTATCGGAAGGTTGGCGACATCGGTGGACGGGCGTTACGCGCCTTGCTTCATCGCGGACTCACCGAACTCGTCGCGGAAGCGCTACCGGAAGTAGTTCCCGCGACGATCCGCGAACGTCACCGGTTGCCCTCGCGCTTGTCGGCGCTGACCGCGCTCCATTTCCCACCACCAGAGGTGGGAATTGACGATCTCGAGCAGCAGCGAACGCTCGCGCAGCGGGCGCTGGCCTTCGAGGAAGCGTTCGTCGTGCAACTCGGCTTTGCGGTCCGACGCGACCATTGGAGGCGTCAGCCGCGAGTCGTTCGCTACGAGATCCACGACGCGCTGCGCGATCGACTGGCCCGCGTGCTGCCGTTCCGGTTGACAGCGGCCCAACGGCGAGTGCTGCGCGAGATCGCGTCCGATCTGACCTCAGATCATCCGATGAACCGCTTGCTTCAGGGTGACGTCGGTTCAGGGAAGACCATCGTCGCCCTGTTGACGATGCTCATCGCGGTCGAGAACGGCCATCAGGCGGCATTGATGGCACCCACGGAGATTCTTGTCGAGCAACACCAGCGGAGTATCGCCAGTCTGCTGGCGTCCGCCGCGATCGACGTCGGTCTGTGCTCGCTCACCGGCTCGCTCCGAGCGGCGCCGCGGAGGGAGACGCTGGCCAAGATTGGCTCCGGTGAGGCGCGACTCGTCATCGGAACGCACGCTCTTTTCGAGAGCAGCGTGACCTTCGCCAAGCTCGCACTCGTCGTCGTCGATGAGCAACACCGATTTGGAGTCCTGCAGCGTGCCGCGCTGACCTCGAAGGCCGAGCGGCCAGATGTCCTGGTGATGACCGCCACGCCGATCCCGCGCTCGCTGACGCTGGCCTTTAGCGGGGATCTCGATCTGTCCGTCATCGACGAGCTGCCACCCGGACGGAAGCCGGTGCGCACGGTCGTCCGCGACGAGCGGGACCGCGCGAGCGTCTGGGCTGGACTGCGCAAGGAAGTGGAGCGTGGTCGTCAGGCGTACATCGTGGTGCCCTTGGTCGAAGAGACCGAAGGCTCCGATCTTCAGGCGGCGACCGAGTTGGCCGAACGCCTCCAACGCGAGGTCTTCCCGCAGTTATCGATCGGGTTGGTCCACGGTCGCTTGGAAGCGAAGGACAAAGAGACCGTGATGGCACGTTTAGGCGCAGGCGAGATCCAGATTCTCGTCGCC
>JANNRU010000201.1:0-3821 GCA_031401755.1 Acidobacteriota bacterium
CGTCAACCAAGGCGAGACGTTCGGACCCGACAAGCTCACCTCGCCTGCGGCGGGTGTGGTCTGCGCCATCGCGCGCATCGAGGGGCGCCTGGCAGTCGTCATCGCAAACGACAACACCGTCGCGTCGGGCTCGTGGTGGCCGCGGACCCCCGAGAAGATCCAGCGCGCGCAGGAGATCGCCAGGCGGCTCCGGCTTCCGGTGATCTACCTCGTCGATTGTTCTGGGTTGTTCTTGCCGGAGCAGGCGACGACGTTTCCCGGGAGGACAGGCGCCGGGGCGATCTTTCGAATGAACGCGTTGCTCTCGGCCGAGGGTGTTCCGCAAATCGCCGGCGTCCACGGCGACTGCATTGCTGGTGGCGGCTACATGCCGATCATCAGCGACGTAGTTTACATGACCGAGCAGGCGTACATGGTCATCGCCGGAGCCGCACTGATCAAGGGCGCGAAGTCACGTGAGATTACCTCCCTGGACATCGGCGGGCCGGACGTGCACGTGCATCTGTCGCGCTGCGCAGACTATCGCGTGCCGGACGATGTCGCGCTGCTCCGCCGCGTACGCGAAGAGGTCGGGCGCCTTCCCGGTTCAGCGGCTGAGTTTTACCGCTACGGCGCGGAGCCGCTGCCGCCGCGCGACTCCTCCGCAGAGCTCGAGGGTCTGTTTCCGACCGACCATCGTTTGACCTATGACATGCGCCAGGTACTGTCTCGCCTTGTCGACGGGTCTCTGTTCGCGGAGTTCCTGCCCGAGCTAGGCCAGGAGATGATTTGCGGCGTCGGCAGGGTCCAGGGGCTGTGGCTTGGATTCATCGCGAACAATCCGGCCCTGACGCCGCACCCCGTCGAAGCCGACCGCGCCCGGCCGGGGAGCATCCTCTACCGCGATGGAATCGCCAAAATCTCGCAGTTTTCGAGAAGTTGCAATGACGATGGGATCCCCCTGGTCTGGCTTCAGGATATCGCGGGATTCGATATCGGAGCCGAAGCCGAGAAGGCAGGGCTGCTCGGTTATGGATCGAATCTCATCTACTCCAATTCGACCCACAGCGTGCCGATGTTCACGATTCTGTTGCGCAAGGCATCTGGAGCCGGATACTACGCGATGGCCGGATTGCCCTATCGGCCCGTCCTGCAACTGGGGACGCCGCTCACGCGACTGGCCGTCATGGAAGGCCGAACTCTGGCCATTGGGGCCTTCCGAACCAAGCTCGATGACCGTTTCGAGATCATCGGCCGCGACGCGGCGGAGATCGAACGTGTCCGTCGGGGAATGCAGGATGTCGAAGAGCGCGTCGAGCGCGAAATGGATCCGATCGCCGCCGCGGCGCGTCGCGACATCGACGAGGTCGTGCGCCCACGCGAGTTGCGCGGGTGGCTCGAGGCGATGGCGGCGATGGCCTATCAGTCGATCGGCTATCGTCGGATCAAGAATCCCCGAATCTGGTCGCTCCACGATCTGTGGGCGTTGCAGGCGAGCGCCTCCGGAGACGGCGCTTGAGATCCGATCCGTCATTCCTCGTCGCCCGCGCGGAGCCCGGCGCGGAGGCTCGTTGGACCATTCGAGCCCCCGCGGTCGGAATCTGGGTCGATCCGCCGGACGAAGGTCGAGTCGTCGGAACCGGCTCGCCGGTGGGAAAACTGTCCAGGCTCGGTCGCCATTTGGAGTTACGGCTTCCCGAACTGCCTCCGGGCCGGGTTTGCCGAGTTTCCAGCCAGCGGAAAGTCGCGGTCGGTTACCTCGACACACTGTTTCATCTACTGCCGATCGAACTCGCCGATGGATCGCCAGCCGGCGAGTTCGGCTCCGCGGGGGTGACTGCGGCGGCAGGAAGCGAAGCCGCGGCTTGGAGCGTCGTCGCGCCGACCGAGGGCGTCTTCTATCGGCGCATGGAGCCGAACGCACCTCCGCTCGTCGACGTCGGCTCGCGCGTGCGGATCGGTCAGACCATCGGCCTGATCGAGGTGATGAAAACCTACAATCAGATCGTCTTCGGCGGGAGCGGTGCCCCCGCGGAGGGCGAGGTGGTCGAGATCCGAGTCAGCGACGGCGATGAGGTCAAGGCGGGTCAGGTGTTGGTTTTGGTGCGGGGCTGACCGGTGTCGCGTCACCCCGCGGGTGCGGGCCCTTGGCCACGAGACGCCAGACAACGAGCGCGGCGCTGGCTCGTTCGTAGTTCTGCCGCGCGGTAAGGATCGTCTGGTTGTCCCAGGCCAGTGGCTGACCGATGAAATAGCCCTGCGAGTCGGACAAATCGACGCGAGACACCTCGCGACCTTCTCGCAAGTCGATCCCCACCAGACGTGTGCCCGGCTCGAGAATTGCGAGTATGAGCGCGATCGGCGACGGATCTTCCGGCCGTTGGGCGCTGATCGCCGTCAGCGGCCGCATCGCCCGCGCCCCAACATCGACCGCGAAGACTCGATGGCCGTTGGAAGCGTGGACACAGTAAATCCGGTTGTCGGCGGCGCCGAAACAGACTCGATCGTCGACCGCAATCGGCGTCGCCGGCGAAACACCGGCGATCTTCAGACGCCAGTCTCGACACCAGGAACGACCCGACCGGCAACGTCGTTCGGCGACGACCGATCGTCCGTCGCTCGAACTGTAACGGCGGTGCGGCTCCGGTCCCGTTCCCCCACCGCTGGCAGCGCCCGAGTCCGGGGCCGCGTCCGCGACGATTTCGGGCGTCCCGTCGGCGAGGGGATCCAGTCGGGCCAGACCACCACGAACCCCTAGCTCAAGGCGTTCTCCAACCCGACGAGGCGTCTGGTCGGGCAGGGGGCCGGGCAAGGGGTACTCGTTGAGTAGGACCAGTTCGAACCGCGGCCGATCGAGTTCGGGACTCGCATCGAGCGCGGGAAGCGATGAGACGTCAAACGGATCGTCGTTGCGGATCCCCACGGACTGGGCGATTGCCGGAGCCGCTCCGACGAGCGCGAGCGACAGCGCCGCCGCCCCGAACGCCGGTGGGCAGCGCAACGGCTCGGCACTACGCGAAGGACGAAACACGAGCGGTCAGGCTACCATGGACCGGCGCCGTCGGCGCGAAGTTTATTGCAACTGGAGATCTTTCCTCGATGAGCCGTCGCTACAGTGCGTTGCGCGGGACACGCGACATCCTACCCGGGGAGGCATCAACCTGGCAGCGCGTGGAGCGGACTGCTCGAGTTATCTTCGGTCGCCACGGGTTCCGTGAGATTCGGACGCCGGTTCTCGAGGCGACCGCATTGTTCGCCCGCTCCGTCGGAACGGCGAGCGAGATCGTCACCAAGCAGATGTACACCTTCGAAAGCGGTGACGAGTCGGTCTGTCTGCGTCCGGAGGGCACCGCCCCGGTCGTCCGTGCGTTCATCGAACACTCCTTGCACCGCGAAGTCGCCGAGGGTTTCCCGGAACGGGTCTACTACGTGGGGCCGATGTTCCGGCACGAACGCCCGCAGAAGGGTCGACAACGTCAGTTCCACCAGGTCGGCGTCGAAAGCCTCGGCGCGCGCGAGCCACTCGCCGATGCCGAGGTGATCGCGATGGCGATCGCGTTGGTTGACGAGCTGTCTATCGAGGGGCACGAGCTGCGGATCAATTCGGTCGGGGACGCGGCCTGCCGACCGCGCTATCTCAGTACCCTGTCGAATTGGCTCGCATCGAGAGCGGGAGAGTTTTGCGAAGATTGCCGTCGCCGCGCGGTCGACAACCCGTTGCGGGTCTTCGACTGCAAAATCGAAGCGGATCGCCGAGTCCTCGCCGACGCACCGACACTCCTTGACGGCCTGTGCGGTGATTGCGAGGAGCACTTCCGCTGCGTGACCCGCCTGTTGGAAGA
>JANNRU010000202.1:0-10578 GCA_031401755.1 Acidobacteriota bacterium
CAGGTCGTCCCGTTCGCGCTTACCGCGAACTCATAGTCCTTGACCGTCCCGTTCGTCCCGCCGTCCTGACGCGGCAGGTACGTAAAGCCACAGAAGGTCCGCGTCGAGCCGGTGTCCACGCGGATCTCGTGCGGGTGCACCACGCTCGTCGGCTGCCACTGCGTGACCCACTTCGTCGCCGGATCGCCGTCGATCGCGTTGACACCGGCACCGTTCTCACCGGCAGTCTCCTGACTGTCGACGAACGCCAGACTCCAGCCGGTCCGGGAGAGACTTGTGCATCCCGCGCCGAGCACGCTGACGGTTCGGGTAGCGGTCGCGCAGTCCTGGTCGGCATCACAGACCTGGAAGCTCACCGGGTAGCTGCCCGGCGCGCAATTGAAGACGACCGGCCCCGCGTCTTCGGCGGTCGACGTTGCCGGGGCGGCACAGCTCGGGAACGTCCAGAGGAAGGTCAGCGGGAAATCCTCGTCGGAATCGGTACCGGTTCCCGCGAACTGCACGGTCTGCCCTTGTTGGATCGTCGGGTCCGTCGCGGGCTCGTCGATCGCGGCGACGGGCGGGATGCGCGTGTTGCCGGCCGTTCCGCGCAGTCGCAGTTCCGCCGCCGAAGCCCAGGCCCCGCCATTGACCTCACTGAGCGGTCGGAACCTAATGTAACGTCCGGTGGTCGCCGGGAAGCTCACCACCCTCTCGGCGCGGCTGGTCGTCGTCGTGAAGAGCTGACCCGAGGAGACCGTCGTCCAGTCGGTACCGTTCTGACTGACCGCGAACTGGTAGTCGCGGACGATGCCGTTGACTCCCGGATCCTGCCGCGGGAGATATCCGAACGAGCACAGCGTGTACGGAACACCGAGATCGATGCGCACCTCGTGCGGGTAGGGCGTGGCGCCGCCGGTGTATCTCGTATGCCAGAGCGTTGCGGTGTTGTTATCGATCGCCCGCGTGGCGCGTCCGTTTTCGCCGACCGTTTCCTGGCTGTCGACGAACACGACCGTCCATCCGGCCTGACTGATCTGCGCGGACGAACAGGTCGGGCACGGCGTATCGGAACCGTCGCAATTCTCGTCCACCCCGTTGCCGCAGAAGTCGG
The DNA here is from genome assembly GCA_031401755.1 of Acidobacteriota bacterium. GTDB lineage: Bacteria > Acidobacteriota > Polarisedimenticolia > Polarisedimenticolales > Polarisedimenticolaceae > JANNRU01. The sequence continues at coordinate 1,094 of JANNRU010000202.1, forward strand.
TCGCTCCCGGAAATATCGCCGGATTGAGATCGTTGCAGTCCGTGGTCGCCAGATGCCCATCGTTGTCCTTGTCCGGATCGCACGCATCACCGAGCCCATCGAGGTCGAAATCGGACTGGGTCGGATTGGGAACGTTCAGACAGTTATCGAGCCCGTCCGCGGTCCCGTCGCCGTCGGAGTCCGGCAGGATCGAACCGATCGTCCCGGCGAGCTCGAACAAAACGAGTTCCTGATCCGCGGTCGTTCCCGCATCGTCGGGAATCTGCTGGATCGCGACCAGCCGCACGGAGTTATTGCTCGAGCTCCAACGCGTACCGTGGCAGAAACTCGGGTCCGCTTCGCCGCTTGAGCAGTACTGACCGTCAGGTCCGCTTCCGGTTAGCTGTTCGGTCGAAAAGTTGGCATTCATGTCGACGATTCGATTCGCGCCATCGCGGACGCGGATCGGCATGCTCATCGTCATCACGCCGGTTGCCGTGTTCTGCGTTCCGGTTGCCGGTGCTCTTTGCGTGATCGTGTAGATTTCCCCGAACGCGAGCACGATCGGCCGGAATACGACCAGGCTCTCGGTGACGAACTGTCCGCTGCCACCCGAGGGTCCGACGCTGATCGTCTGCGGATCCAGGGACACGATCGAGCCGAGCAATCCGATCCGACTCGCGCTCGAAATCACCCAGGGCGTCGAGGCAGGCACAAGAGATTCTTGGACCGCCGCGCGCTCGAGTTGCACCGGCGCTGCGAGCGCGAGAGTTCCGCTCAGCGGGATCGCGGCCAGGCAGAGGCATTGAATTGTGAAAGGAATTTTTCGTGAGTGGTTCTGCGAACTAAACAAGCCTGCCACGGTCTCCACCTCATGGGCTGAGGGCGCCTCCATGGCGCGCCGGGGGGGCGTGCCGGTGGAGTGCGCGCCCGGGATCGAGCGTCACTTTCGAAGCTTCGCGCGGGAATATACGTGCTGATCGGTGGATTTTGTATCACGGATCGATCGATTTCGAGCCTGAAATCGCACCCACACCCTGGTCACGATGCGCAAGGCATACCGAAAAAGCCGACAAGTTCCAGGTATCGAGCGAATCCGGAGGCCGAGCGGCTAGAATCTACGCCGAGAGGACATCCACGTGGCGCCCCTGACCCTGGTGATTGGAACAAAGAACTACTCTTCATGGTCGCTGCGCGCCTGGCTCGTTCTGCGCAAGAGCGGGATCCCTTTCGAAGAACGTTTGCTCGAGCTTTCGGTCCCTTCGTTCGATGAGCGAATCTCGCGTGACTCACCCAGCGGGCGCGTTCCGGCGCTGATTCATGGCTCGCTCCACGTCTGGGACTCCCTCGCCATCGCGGAGTATGTCGCGGAACTCGCGCCGGAAGCGCGGCTCTGGCCCGAATCGCCCGCGGACCGCGCGGTCGCCCGATCGGTCAGTGCCGAGATGCACTCGGGCTTTGCTGCTCTACGAGCCCAGATGCCGATGAACCTGCGCGCACGCCGCCGCGTGCCGATGACCGAGGAGCTGCAGTCCGACATCGACCGAGTCCGGCAGATTTGGCACGAGCTGCGACAAGCCGCGCGAAGTTTGCCCGAAGATGCCGGTCCGTGGCTGTTTGGACGTTACTCCATCGCCGACGCGATGTTCGCGCCCGTCGCCGCGCGCTTTGCGACCTACGGGGTTCCCTGCGAGGGCTTGGCCGGCGCGTATCGCGACGCGGTCCTCTCCGACCCGCAGTTCGTGACCTGGCGTGACGCGGCGCTCAGCGAGCGCCAGATCATCGATGAAGACGAGGCCGGCGAGCCGGTTTGATCGTCGCGGGTTCTTGCCGCTCACGGCTCCGACGGGCTCGAATCGCTAGCGCCACCGCTTCCGCTCCCACCGAGCGCCGCCAGTCCGAGCACTCCCACGCCAACCAAAGCCAAGCCTGACTTGCTGCGGAAAAACGACCCACCGTCAGCCCGCTGACGGACCGCGGCGATCCCTGTCACCGGCTCTTCGAGCCCGGCAAAGCGCCGTGCCGACGAAGACGCACCCGCTTGCGCCGGACCCACGACGAGGGAGAGCGCTGCCTCGCCGTGCTCGGTCACCCCGACGACCTGCTCGATCACGTAGAGCCCCTGGCCCGCTCGGACCGCGATGTCGAAGTAGCCCTGCGGAAGGCCCGTCAGTTCGTAGCGCCCGCGGGAATCGGTGAGTGCCGACTCGAAAGTGCGTTCCGTGAAAAGGTGGTAGGCCAGCACGCGCGCGCCCGCCTCCGGTGTCTTGCCGTCGGCACCGAAGACGATCCCGGCGATTCGCGAGCCGGGATCGGCTGCCTCGGCGGTCGCGGCCCGACCCGGAAACCCGGTCGCCAGAATCACGACCACGAACAACACGAGGATCCTGTCGACTCTGGTGCGCATGGGGACCTCTCCATTCCGGTTCGTCCCGGACAGCGGAAAGCTAGGGTCCGCGCGGGGGGCGAGTCAATCTCGGGACTCGGACTGGTAATTTCGGAATCGTCATCGATCCGCCCCGCGAACCGCGGGACGTCGTGCCGGGAGAATCCAGTGGGAAATCGCCGCCGGTGTCGGTACCAGGAGAGCAATCACCGACAGCCGCACGGCCTGTTGGCCAGGGAGGCGGACCGATGGTCCCCAACTCGATCCGATCCGCGGGCAATTTCGGTACCGGTCTCACACGGGTCGGGCTTTGTCTGCTCGTCGCCCTCGCCTGCGGGCGCGCATCGGCAGCGGACGGGGCGACCCACGCGTGGCCGGGTGCTTCGACCGACGCGCCGCAACTGGTCCGGCCGTCGATCGAGATCCTGAACTCGCCGGTACTGCGACTCAAGATGCGCAAGGACTGGGATCGTCACGAGGAGCGCCTGCTCTGGAGCTACCTGGGTCTCAGCGCGATCGACGCCTACCAGACGATCCATCCGCCGAAGGGCATCGTCGAGGCCAATCCGGTGCTCTCGTCCTGGGCCGGCGAACGGCCGAGCGCCGCGGAGGTCCTGTTGTTCAAGGGCGCGATGACTTACGGTCTCGTTCGCCTCTCAAACCGCATCCCCTCGGCCGGCGGCAGGCGCAAGGTCGCACTGTCGTTACTGACCTCGCTGCAACTCTCCGTCGACGTCCACAACGAACGGATCTCGGGAGGGATCGTCTTCTCTCGATCGCGCCCGCGCAACTGACGGACCCGCGTCAAAAAGAAACGCTCAGACTCAACCCCGGATCTCGACCCTCGACCAAGAGTGCGGTGACCTCCCAACGACGTCCCGCCGCCCAGCTCAACGTCGGGTGGAAATTGACGCCGTCATGGATCAGCAACGCGGACCAGCGCGGTGTGAGCCCGATGCCCAGGCCGCCGATCGGACGGGTCCGCTCTTCGTAGGTCCCGTAAGCCAGCCCGAGGTACGGGGCGAAGCGCGCGCCCCAGATCGGCTCGAGATCCTTGCTCAACGTTGCGAACCAGGCTCGCCCGCTCGGCGTGCCGATGCGATCGGAACTGGTGCCGATGATCAGCGCGGGGCGCCGCTCGGTTTCGGTGACGACGACCAGGTTGGCCAGCGGTCCGGATTCGTCGGCCGCAGGATTGAATTCCGCGCCCAGGTGGAGGCGTCCCGTGGCGCGGAACATCACCGTGTAACGCTGGCGCGCTCGGTCGACCTGATCGGATAGCCAGCGTGCACCAAGCGTCCAGCGGCCTCCGTCGTTCCCGTCCTCGGCGATCCCCCGGATCGCCCGCCCTTCGCCGGGTCAAACGGGTCAGGTGGGCACCCGTGCCCGGCCTTCGGCGCGCGCGACCGCGGGAGCCGACACGACCTCCGGCGTCGAACGCGGCGCGACGGAGGATCGATCGGCCGCCTCGATCGAGGTGAGCGCGCGCTCGATGGCCTCGACCAACGGATCCTCGTGAACGACTCCGGCCAGTCTCTTGACGATCCGCCCATCACGATCGAGCACGACGGTTCCGGGCAAGATCGGCGGCAAACCGGCGCGTTCGGTGTCATCGGTGGTTGCACCGAGCCAGACCGGAAACTCAACCGCCGCACGCGCGACGAACTGAGCCACCGCGGAAGCCTCCGCCGGCGAGTCGGCCGCAGCGCCGATGAACTGCACGCCGCGCGCGGCGAATTGCCGCTGAATACGTGAGAGCAGCGGCATCTCCTTGCGACAGGGCGCGCACCACGTCGCCCAGAAGTTGACCACGACGACCCTACCGAGGAGTCCGCGCAAGTCCTGTTCGATCCCGGAAAGGTCGGGCAGCCGAAGGGCGAACGGATCGTCGGCGCGAGCGCTCGTTGCCGCCGGCGCCTCCTCTTCGCTCGACTCCAGCGCATCGACCATCAATTTTGGCCGCTCTCCTTCGGTCACGAGAGCACCGCGAAGCTCGACTCGCTTGCCGATCCACGGCAGCCAGCCCGCCTCTCCCAACGCGAGATTTCGCGCCTCGACGAGGTAGAGCGTGAACGCCGCGTCGGAATCCGCGACGGCCAATGCCGGAGGGATTCCGTCTTTCGCACAACGCGCCGCGCACGCCTGATCGGCGGGGCCGCCGTAAGGCACCTGGCTTCGGTCGGCCTCGAACCAGCAGGCCGAACAGGCGACCTGGCCGCGAAGCGTCACATCCGAGGCCCCGGCTGCGGCGATCGATCCGACGAACGTGAGGAAAAGTGCCCGTGACCACGCGAGTCGCATTCGGATTGTCTCCCCGCTTCCCAAGCGACGGTAGCATTATCAGCTGCCGCCGACACGGCGAGGAAAATCTGCGGGTGCCCCGCCGGTTAACCCCGTATATTCTGACCATGCGTCCACTCGATATCGCTCGGCCTTGGGTCGCCGGTTTTCTTCTGTCGCTCTCGACGATGGCCGACGGCGCGGTCGTGATCCATGAGATCCACTACAACTCGCCGGGTTCCCCCGACGTGGAGTGGGTCGAGCTTTACAATTCTGGCCCTTCGAGCCAAGCGCTCTCCGGCTGGTCACTGCTCGACGAAAACGATGGGAACCTGCCGTGTCCGCTGTCGGGAACTCTGGCCGCCGGTGCGTACCTGATCGTCGCCGGTGATGCCGTCCAGTTCACGGCCGCGTATCCCGGGGCCGGTCCGATCAATCCGGTGACCTTCGGGGCTGGCTTCGCGCTGGGGAACACGACGGATGCCGTGCGTCTGTTCACACCCGGCGGAACGCTCGTCGACTCGGTTCAATATTCCGACAGCGCCCCCTGGCCTACTTCCGCCGATGGTGCGGGGCCGTCGCTCGAATTGATCAACCCTTTGCTGGACAATGCGCTCGCCGCCAGTTGGGCTGCAGGCGTCAACGGAGGCACGCCCGGCACGCAGAACAGCGTGCACGTCGAAGACACCCCACCCTCGATCTCCGAGGTGACTCGCAATATCGCACTGCCCGGAGCGACCGACTCCGTCATCGTGACTGCTCGGGTCGTCGACGACAGCGCGCTCGCCGCAGTGGAGCTTCAAATCGACGAGGGCGCAGGATACGTTTCTCGACCGATGCGTGACGACGGTCTCTCCGGCGACGGCGCGCCGGGAGACGACCGATTCGGGGCGGCAATCGAACCGCGGGCCGACGGCACGATCTTGCGCTACCGCGTGCAGGCCGAGGACGACCTCGGTCAGACGACTCTCGCGCCGCCCGGACCGCAGCCGCCCTACTACGCCTACAAGGTCGGTCATCGCCCGACACCGCTCAGGATCAACGAGATCGTGGCCGCGAACCAGTTCGGCTTGACCGACGAGTTCGGCGACGCCGACGATTGGATCGAAATCCGCAATCCCGGACCCGATCCCGCCGTGCTCACCGGCCTGTTCGTCACCAACGACCTGAACAACCCCCTGCGTCTTTCCTTCACCGCACTGACGCTGCCGGCGGGCGGGCGAATTCTTGTTTGGGCCGACGAGGAGCCGGGCGAGGGCCCGCTGCACGCGCCCTTTCGACTAGCCCGTGAAAGCGGCGAGGTCGGCCTATTCGACTCGATCGATCACGGCAATACGCGGATCGATGCGTTGACCTACGGTCCCCAGGAGACCGACCGCAGCTTCGGTTATTCGCCGGAAGACTCGCTCTCCCCGGAGTACCTGATCTTCCCAACTCCGTACACGACCAACGACGTCGCCGGCTATCGCAGCGACGTCTGTATCAACGAGTTCCTCGCCGCGAGCTCCGTCGGAGCCCAGGACTGGATCGAGTTGCACAATCGAGGCACGGCGACCGCCGACATCTCTGGATGGCATCTCAGCGACGAGGTGACCACGACGACGCTCTATACCTTTCCAGCGTCGACATTGATCCCACCGGGCGGAAAGCTGTCGGTCGATCAGACCACGCTCGGCTTCGGACTCGACGCGAACGGTTCGGAAGTCTTGTTGCTGACCGCACCGGGAGGCCTCGTCGGTCGTGACTACATCGATTACGGACCACAAGCGAACGACGTCAGCCAGGGTCGCTTCACGGACGGCACACCGAATTGGCATCAGTTCAGCCCGTCCAGCCGCGATCTGTCGAATGCGTGCTCGGCCGGCATTCCGTCGTTCCCGGCGGTGACCGCCGCGCGCTTCGACGCGCCGCACGCGCTGGGCTGGAACGCGCTCGCCGACGCGACGCGCTATGACGTGGTCGTGGGCGACCTTGAAGCGCTCAGAATCTCCGGCGGCGATTTCACCGGCAGCCTCTCCGATTGCGCCGAGAACGACAGCGAGGACACGCGCAGTTGGCTGCCGGCCGTTCCCACGCCGGGGCAAGCGTTTTTCTACGTCGTGCGTGCGGCCAACGCGCAATGCCGTTTCGGCACCTGGGACTCGGGCGCAGCCAGCCAAGTCGGTTCCCGCGACATGGAGATCGGGAGCGCACCCGGGCGCTGCCCCTGAGTCGACCTGTCCTCTCCTCGGGCGGTCCCGCTGGAAAACTTCCGCCGCATTCCCCCAGGACTCCAATTCGGGGTCTGGAAAGTTCGCTAGCCTCGGCACCTGCGCCGGGCGCCGTAATTACGCGCCGTGTCCGTGATCGCCCGCGTCGTCCCGATCGGCAGTCGGCAGCGCTGGGCCTCTCGCGATCGCCCGAGCCCGGTCGATCGCGGTTGCGCCGACGATCGCACGAAGTAGCTCCCCGCGAGCCGTCGAATCGAAGACGATCGGCGGCCAGCGGCGCAGCGCGCGCAAGGCGGCCAACCGCGCTTCAGTCTCGCCCTGTCGCCGCCAGTGGGTCTCGATCGCGACCTTGAGCGCGGCGCGAGCGAGCGCCTCGCCGCGACGCACGCGAAACTCGGCAGGCAGAATCCCTTCGTCGAACGCGCGCGTCAAAGAGCGCTCGATGTCGATCAAGAACGGGAGCCACGCCGTGCCGCTCTTCGATTCCGGATAGTGCCGGAAATCGGACCAAATCGCGTCGACGAAGACCACGTCGGCCGCGGCCGCCAGGCGCAGCCAAAGGTCGTAATCCATCGTGTAGTGGAGCGACTCGTCGAGGTGGCCAGCCTTGTCCAGCACGCGCTTGTCGAAGAAGGCCGAGGGCTGGGCGATCGGCGTTCCTCCCCGGATCATGTCGTCCAGCGAGAAAGGCCGGCCCTTGTAACGGTCCATCGGCACGCCGTGCTCGTCGCAGTCCGACGCGCGCCCGTAGACCAATCCCGCGCGCGGGTTGCGGAGGAACTCCTCCACCGCCGCGGCGATCGCGCCCGGTCGGTAGACATCGTCCGAATTGATCCAGGCCACGATGTCGCCCGTGGCCCAGGCAAAACCCTTATTGATCGCATGGCTTTGTCCACGGTCGCGCTCGCTCGTCCAGCGGGCGAGGAACGGCGCGTAGCGCTTGATAATTTCGACACTACCGTCGTTGCTGCCGCCGTCGATGACGAAGTACTCGAGTCTCGGGTATCCCTGCAGCAACACCGAGCGCAGCGTCTCCTCGATGAAGCGCGCTTGGTTGTAGGAAGGCGTGACGACCGTCACTCGCGGCCACGGGCACCCGGTCGAGGTCGTCGGCGGAAGCGCGGGAGCGACTTCGGTCCACGGCCAGCCCGTTCGGCCGGAGGGCGGAGGAGGAAGGAGTCGGTTTGACGCGGTACCGGCGATGTGGCTCATGGGGAACCGACCCATTCGACACGGTCGAGGCGAAAACCGCCAACTTCAAAATCAATGCGCATCACCGCAGGCCCAGCCGGCAGCGCGATGGCCGTAACGACCCGCGTCGACCAGATCTCCTCGCCACCCGTCGCCGGAACCTCCATCTGGATCCGCGGCACGTCGCCACTGAGGCGAACGCTGAAGCGCCCTCCGGCGCGTTTGGCGGCCACGACCGCCCAGAAATCGTAGAGCCCAGCCTCGGCCACATCGACACTGTAAGTCAACCACTCACCGTCCTCGATGCGTGTCACGGCCAGCCCCGAGCCCTGGACACCTGCGGGCGCGAGATCGACGCGATCGGTCGTTCGATGGCTCACCCAGCCGTCGAACTCGGTGTCGTGGTAGGCCCGGCCCTCGCCACCCTCATCGAACGACTCGGCCTCGATCGAGCCGGGAATGCTGTGGGCGCGCCCGCCCCTGGGCTCGCGCTCGACTCGGGGCCCGGACCAAGCGGCCGGATCGCTCAAGGCGGCCCACCAGACCCGCGTCGCCCGTTCGCCGCTGGCGTCATAGACAACTCGCGCTCGCCCGTCGGATTCCCAGCGGAGCCTCGGAATCTGCGGCCAGGCGTTCCCCCAGGTCTCGATCGGTTTCCAGCCGACGACGGTCATACGACGAATCCGCGTGACGAGCCGCGGCTCGACGAGCGCGATCGCCGGTGGAGCATCGGCGTCCATCTCACCCGGAAGGCCATTGGCCTGCCACTTGTCGATCATGAACTGCCGCAGCTCGGTCGGCGGAACCTCCGACCCGCGCAAGCGTCCCTTGGAAACGACCGGCACGCCGATACCGATCGGATACTGAACGTAGTTCATCCGCTCCAAAACGATGTAGGCGGCCCAAGGATCGATACGGCCGTTGTAGTCGTCGAGGTCCTGCGTCGTGCCGATGTGGGCATGAACCTCGACGCGATCGGCGATCATCGGATCGAGGAGCCAGGAATCGGCGACCGCGGTCAACGGCCCACCGGTGACGATATGCAGTGGACGCGCAGGGGAACTGGAACGGGCCAGGTCGCGGATCAAGCGGCCACCCGGTGTGTCCAGGGGCCGCGTGTCTTCGATCCGCCCCGTCTGCGGGCGATCGAGCGCACGGCGCGCGCCCGCGACCGGATCCGGCAGATTGCGCATACCGCTGCGTCGCGCTTTGCCCACGATCGCCGCGTACTGCTCGCGACCCTCCTCCCAGACTGTCGGCGAACCGTTCGGCGCGGGTTCGAACCCGGCTCCAGAGTCGGCGACGATGCCGACCAACTCGATTCGACCGGCGCTGGCGAGCGCCAGAAGCAGCTCGAGCGTGTAGGCGTCGATATCCCCATCGTTCGTGTGGACAACGCGCGGGATCGGGGGCGAATCAACGCCGCATCCGAGCAGGCC
>JANNRU010000203.1:0-2724 GCA_031401755.1 Acidobacteriota bacterium
CCTGCGGGCCATGGGCTTCTGGCAGTTCCGGTTGTTCGGCTTCATGTTCGGGACTTTCGGCGCCGCCGCGTTATTCCTGGCCGGCATCGGCGTCTACGGGGTGTTGTCGTTCTCGGTGTCGCAGCGGACGCAGGAGATGGGTGTGCGCATTGCGCTCGGTGCGCAGCGCGGGGATGTGCTGCGGCTGGTGGTTCGCCAGGGCATCACGCTGGCGATGCTCGGGGTCGCGCTCGGCATGGCCGGGGCGTTCGGGGTGACACGGGTGATCGCCAGTCTGCTCTACAACGTCACGCCGACCGATCCGATCAGCTTCGGCGGTGTGGCGCTGTTCCTGACCGCGATTGCCTTGCTGGCCAGTTATCTGCCCGCCCGGCGGGCGACCACCGTCGATCCGATCGTGGCGCTCAGGAACGAATAGGCGTCAGGGACCATGAATCTGGCCTCCGTCAACGATGGGCTCCTTCTCGTTCATGTCGGGGTCATGCTCTTCATGGTCGGCGTGAGCATTTCCTACGCGCCTGGCAGTTCTAAGTCGAAGTCGGCAGCTCCGACCGTGACGATTCCCAAATGACCGTCAACGGTGACCAAGTCGCCATTCTTCAGAATCTGCGCCGCGTCACGGACACCGTTGACGCAGGGAATCCCAAGTTCACGAGCAATGATCGCGCCGTGGATCAGCATTCCACCTCGGCGTTCGACGATCCCGCCGGCAAGTGGGACGAGGTGGGTCATCGTCGGTTGAATCGCGTCGCAGACGAGAATGTCACCCTGTCGGAATTTGCCCAAATCGTCGCGTCCATAAATGCAGCGCACCACACCAGTCGCGAGGCCCGGTGACGCTGGCTGTCCGATCATTTGCCGAGGTGTCTGGCCCCGCGGCGTCACCGAGAACGCCGGTTCTTCTGGTCTCGTGTTGTCCTCGATCGTGATCACACCAGTCGACGGCTCTCGCAGCCCGCGAACGAGTAGCACGAGGTGTGCGTCGTTCGGGTGACCGTCGCCGGTCAATCGACCCGACTCTCTGAGGCGCTCGGCAGCCACGTTTAGAGTACGCAACAACTGACTGTCGAGGCGGGCAACCAGCAGGTTGTCGTCGTCGTCGCGAAGCCGCCAACTCACGCGCCCGGTGTCAATAACATCCATCGCTTCGGCACGTCGCTCGAGGCCGACGGCCGCCAGGAGCTTCTCTTCCAACGCTGAAACAGAATCGCTCGGTGACAGGCTATGGCTGCCGGGATTCGAATGCCGGGATAGCTCGACCAGGTTGCTGAGCAGGGGTTTGGGTCGGTCGCGCAGCCGCTCGTCGTCATACGTCACATCGAGAAATCGCTCCTGCAGGTCGCCGAATCCCTGGACGAACTCCTCCGCTGCAACCCCCTTTTTCAGCAGCTCATCTCGGAAGGTTGACCACTGCGTAGCGTTGGCATGTTTCGCCAGCAGTTCTTCGAGCGCCGTTCGGACGGCATCATTCGATTTGAGCTGCAGGGCAAGCTCGCTGATGGCGCTGTTTCGCTGCGCCGCCAACAAGGGTTGGTCGCGCAGCAGGCCGACGAACTCGTAGGGGTCTGCCGATTGCACGGCGTCGTTGTAATAAGTTGCGAGCCGACGGACGCCGTGCGCGAATGGGATGAACTCGTCCCAGTAGATCTTCTTCCATGTGGCGAGCGACTGGCTCCGTTTCTCAATCGCATCGGCCAACTGCTGATTGTCGAGCAGGTCCAGCCGCTCGGCCGCAAAAGCCTCGCCCGCCGCCGCCAACTCAGGGATCAGTTGTCCGGCGATCCGCTGACGCAGTTCTTTCAAGCGAGCATCGCCAGGCCGTAGCGTCAGATACCAGCTTCGTTTGTCATTGTCGTCGGGCATGGCCGTCGCGATGGGACGAGCCTGCAAGACCGTCAGTGAATCAGCGCGGCCCGTCCACTCCATGTCAGGCGACCAGTGAAACAGTTGCTCGACCGACAGCAACGTCTGCAAGATCGCTTGTAGATCCTGAGGCTCCAAGAGGGGTTTGTGGTCCGAGTCTTCACGCTGACCCGGCCGCCAGACGACAACGCCGCGTGTGGCGCGATTCATTTCCCAACGATCGGGATCGACCAGGCCGTCAACCAGCAAACTGCATGGTCCGGGAACGGACTCGATAATGGCGTGGTCTTTCCGCAGGTCCCGAGGATCGCGCGCAAAAGCGACGCCTGAACGGTCGGCATCGACCATCTCTTGAACAACCACGGCCATGCGGCTTCGCGCCGGGTCCAGGCCAAGTTCCTGACGATAAAGCAAGGCCGCGTCGGACCACAGCGAGGCCCACACCAGACGCACCGCATCCTCGACAGCCCGCTGGCCGCGGACGCCAGTTATCGATTCGTGTAGGCCGGCAAAACTGTGGCCGGCGGAGTCTTCACCGACCGCCGACGAACGAATTGCCAGCGGCGCGGAAGAGTTGAAGAGCTTGAGGCCTTCGGCGATGGTGGCACGCAGCTGTTCGGACAGTGGTTGCGCCAGAAACATCGAGCGAATGCGCAACGCGGCATCCCAGATTTCTTCCCACCGCATGTCGTCCATCGACTTGCGGCCGAGTTCCATGCGAATCGCCGCCAGGATCTCCGCATCGCTCACGAAGGATTCATAGGCCAACGTCGTCAGGCAGAAACCCGTTGGCACGGTAAAACCAGCCCGCATGAGTTGCGCCAGTTTCGCCGCCTTACCGCCGACGATCTGCTCGTCAAT
>JANNRU010000204.1:0-31492 GCA_031401755.1 Acidobacteriota bacterium
CGCCGATGTCGCGCTCGCCGCGATGTCGGCACCCCTCGGGGGTGCCGATCTTGCGCTGCGAGCGGACCCGGCGGTCCGGGAGTTACTCGCCTGGGGTCGCGGAGTGGTGGGAGAGCCTTATGGCACCACGCAACCGACTTCGAATTGATCTTGCCGCTCACTGGCCCCAGCTAGCAGGATCGTCGGCTCGACAATCCGAGATCAGGTCATGGGATTTCGCACGTCCGACTTCGTCCTGTTCTTGACTTGGATCGCATTGGCCCGCCGCTGCGGGTCACGCCGGACGCGATCCCTTCCGCCGAATCGCGAGCGGGACTGCCGCGGAACCGTGCCGGGACGAATCGGGCGTCCGGGTGAATCCGATCGAAGTGCATCCGCGAATCTTTAGCTGTTCGACAACAACAATGAGGGGAGTCTCAAATGCGTAGAATCCTGGGAAGTTTCGCGGCCTTGACCCTGTTCACCGCCGTCGGCGCGCCGGCCGTAGCCTCGTCCTGCTCGGATGCAAAGGCCGCCTCGGTCGCCACCGCTGACATCGTTGATACCGCGGTGCAGGCCGGATCGTTCAAGACTCTGGTCGCCGCGGTCCAGGCGGCGGGGCTCGTCGACGCCCTCAAGGGCAGCGGCCCGTTAACCGTCTTCGCCCCGACTGACGAAGCCTTCGCCAAGCTGCCGGCAGGCACGGTTGAATCGCTGCTGCGTCCTGAAAACAAGGACCAGCTTCGCGCGATCCTGACCTACCACGTCGTGGCAGGTGCGATCTACAGCAAAGATGCCAAGCCGGGTCAGGTCGAGACTCTCCAGGGCAGCGACCTGAGCGTCACGAAACAGGGACAGTTCCTGATGATCGACCAAGCCCGCGTGGTGACCGCGGACATCGCCACCTCGAACGGCGTGATCCACGTGATCGACCAAGTGATCCTGCCCGAATCGCTGCGCAGCGCCGCCGGTGCCAAGGCGGACGCGGTGGCCTCGGTGCGGTCTCGTTAATCCCCCGAAGGTGTCGCCCGCTTCCAGGTCGGAAGGCCTGGGAGCGGGAGGCGTCGTCGGTTATGATGCAGGTTCACGTCCGTGGCCCGGGGGATGCAGCGTGCAGGGCGATCTTCTGCCGAAGGTTGCGCGAGGCGACCGCGACGCGGTGGCTGCTTGCCTCGATGCGTACGGCAAGCTGGTCTGGTCGGTGGCGCGTCGATTCACCTCGTCTAGAGCGGACGCGGAAGATTCCGTTCAGGACATCTTCATCGACTTGTGGTCCCACGCCGCGCGTTTCGATCCCTCCAAATGTTCGGAAGCGGGCTTCGTGGTGATGGTCGCCCGACGTCGCATGATCGATAAGTTGCGAAAAGTGTCGCGTCATCCGGTCATGGAAGATCTGAGCACGCGGCCGATGGCCACGGGCGACGACCCGAACGAAGCGGCCGAGACCCGCTCGGAGGCCGCGGTCGCTGAGCGACTGATGGGCGAATTGAAACCCGAACAGCAGCAGGTGATTCGACTGGCCGTGTATGAGGGCAGCAGCCATCAGGAGATCGCCGATCTGCTCGGTATGCCGCTGGGGACGGTGAAAACCCACTTGAGGCGCGGTTTGTTGCAGATCCGTGCGGCGATGCCGGGGGGGGTCCGATGAAGCCTTCGGATCGGCTCCTGGATCTTCTGGCCGCGCGCGCGACCGAAGGGTTGAGCCCGGAGGACTCGCTCGCGCTCGAGGCGCTGCTCGCGGCGCAGGATGAGATCGACGCCGAAGATTTCAATCTCGCAGCGGCGCACGCGGACGTGGCGCTTCAGGCCCTGTTGGGCGATGAAGAGCCGCTCCCCGAAATGCTACGCGCGCGGATTTTCGTCGCCTCCGTGGAGCATCTGCCCGCCCCCGGCAAGGCTAAGTCCGGTCTGCTCGATTGGCGCAACCTGGGCTGGCTCGCGGCCGCGGCCATGCTCGTGCTCGCGCTGTGGGCACCGTGGTCGCGGGAATCCGCACCGCCAAGCCTGGCCGCCGAACGCGACGCGTTGATCACCGAGGCTTCCGACCTGATCCAGGTCGCTTGGGCGCCGTCCGCGGTCGAGGGCTACACCGGCGTCGAAGGCGACGTGGTCTGGAGTCCCTCGCGGCAGACCGGGTACATGCGTTTCCGCGGACTCCCGGAGAACCGTCCTACCGCCGAACAGTACCAACTGTGGATCGTCGATCCATCGCGGGACACACATCCGATCGACGGCGGCGTCTTCAACGTCCCCGCCGACCGCGGCGAGGTCATCGTCCCCATCGACGCCAAGCTCGCCGTCGTCGACGCCCGCGCTTTCGCCGTCACGCTCGAAAAACCTGGCGGCGTGGTCGTCTCCGACGGCCCGCTCCTGATCGTCGCCCCGATCACTTGAGGTCGCGGTAGAGGGTCCGGGTCATGCGCTCGGTGTTGATGAACTGCCAGCTCCACTTCTCGTACGGCGCCAGCGGATTCGCAGCCAGGATCTCGTCTTCGGTCCGTCCGGACTTGATCAGGGCTTGAACCTTTTTGCGGGAGTCCTCGAGCATCGCAATCGACGCGGCGAGGTCGGTCTTGCTCGCCAACGGGCCGTGTCCGGGGATGATCCGGGTCTTGTCGTCGGCCAGCGCGAGCATTCTCTTTTGCGCGGCGATATAGCCGTCGACGCTGCCGCCGGAATCCAGGTCGATGAACGGGAACAGGCCGTTGAACATCACATCGCCGGCGTGGATGACGTTGTCCGCCGGAAAGCGGATCACAGCGTCACCGTCCGTGTGTGCGTGCTCGACGTGGAATACGAACGCTTCGCGGCCATTGAGATGAAACGTCATCGATTCAGAGAAGGTCAGCACGGGAAACGCACTCTTCGGTGCAGGCACGTTGCCGTCGGGCATCGCCATGCCCTTGTCAACGAGGCGCTTGCGCATGTTGTCGTGCGCCACAATCGTCGCGCCGTTTTTGGCCAGCGCTTCGTTTCCGCCCATGTGATCGCCGTGGACATGTGTGTTGATCACGAACTCGACAGGAGCGCCAGTAATC
This sequence comes from Acidobacteriota bacterium, assembly GCA_031401755.1. Classification (GTDB taxonomy): domain Bacteria; phylum Acidobacteriota; class Polarisedimenticolia; order Polarisedimenticolales; family Polarisedimenticolaceae; genus JANNRU01. The sequence continues at coordinate 3,018 of JANNRU010000204.1, forward strand.
GTGGCGACCGCCGCCCGTAGCAGCGGCGTCATCGAGGGCACGCCGTCATCGATCAGTACGACACCGTCGTCGCCGATCGAAAGGCCCAGGTTTCCGCCGGTGAAGCCCCCGACACCCTCGAGCATGTAGAGCCCCGGAGCCAACTCGGTCGATTTGTAGGTGATCGCCGTGTCCTGGGCCAGGATCGGCAGTGACAGCAGCGCCGGCAGGCAGACCCTCAGGACTAGTCGCTTGAGCATCGATTCCCCCGTCTATTGCGTTATGAATTCGAAGCGGGATCGGCGCATTGTAGGACACGCCGCGGTCGAGCGGGCCCGGGGCGGGCTAGACTGCCGCTTCCGCCACCCATTGCCGCGTCGCGGCGCGGACGAGGTCCATCGACTGCTCGGTGAGTTGCAGCGATTGGCTCGCGCGCAAGACCACGGTGTCGTCGCTCCGGTCGAGTCGACGATGGAGATCCAGGCCCAGGCGTTCGAGCGTGGCATCCACGGCTTCGTTTTCGGCCAGACCCAACCCGAGGTTCAGCTCGCAGGCGAGCGACTCTGCCACGCAGACGGTTGCCGCCATCGCGTTCTCGGCGTCGTCCACGCGGCCACGGTGATGCGCGGCGACCACCGCGCCGATCTCGGCTGGTAGCTGCCACAGTGCGACCATGCTAGCCCCCGCTCGCGCGTGAGCAGCGTCGATCGCCGGCCACAGAACGGCCAGGTCGGGAGTGGCCCCGTCCTTTTTCCTGTCCCCCAACACGAGGAGGATCCCGGCGATTCCCACGTCGTGCAGGAGCCCGCAGAGGAAAGCGCGGTCGGCGCTGACCGGAGTGTAGTTCGAGAGGATGCGGCACAGGTGGGCGATCGCCATACTGTGGCGCTGCAAGCGCGCCATGCACTCGGCGTAGGTCGGCGAGCGGAAGACCCGGACGTTCAAGGCCGCCTGCATCACGACATCGCGCAACTTCGATAGACCGATCCGCGTCAGGGCCGCTCCGAGCGTCGTCACCGGACGCGATCCGGAGTAACACGCCGAGCGCCCGATCGTGAGAATCTCTCCGGCGAGCATTGAGTCGCGCTCGAGCAGCGCCTCGATGGTCTTGAACTCGACCTCGGGCCGCCGCGACAATTCGAGCAACTCCAGCGCGACGGCGGGAAGCCGCGGAGGGCGGTAGCTCGGCGAGGCGAAGGTCTGGAGCAACCGTTCCGTCAACTCCGACTCGTCCAAGAGCCCTAACCGGTCCCCGTCGAGCGAGTGCTCGCCGAGACCGTAGTCGGCATCCGTCGGTTTTCTTCCGCGTGAGTAGGTCAACCATCGCCTCCGCTAGTCGGCACCCACCCATCGGCCTGACCGGGCCGATCTTTAGTGCCGAGCGTCAGGACTCGGCGGCGACCATGGCCTGGCACTTTCCGGTGGCCTCGCACTCGGAGCACTCCGTCGAGTTCTTCACCGTATCGGGCGGGACAACGATCTCGCCGCGGCGGACGCGCTGGAGCGTCGCCATCATGCGGCTGATCGTGGTCGGGCTCACGGCGTGCTCCATCAAGCAGGCATCTTCCGCAGCCGTTTGCGGGTCGACCCCGAAGATCTCGACCAACACGTCTCGGATCGTCGAGTTGCGCCGAAGCATGCACTCGGCGACGGCAACGCCGGCCGCGGTCAGGGCCAGCACCCCGTACCGTTCGTGCTCGATGAAACCCGACTGCTCAAGCTTCTTCAGCACCCCCGAAACCGCCCCCGGGCTGACCCCCAGTCCACGGGCTAGGTCACGAACTCGGGAGACCTCATGCTTGCCCCGAACCTCGTAGAGGACCTTCAGGTACATCTCGTGGGTCGGGGAAATCGGGTTCTGACGGTGCACGTGGAACTCCGATCGTCGGCTCGGCTGAAAGATATCACGACAATACCGGGGAAAATCGGCATCCTTGGCCGCCGAAGAAGTTATACATAGAACAAGTTTATGTTGACCAGTAAAATTTGTTTTTATCTATAAACTTTTGTGCTACGGTACGCGACCGGCCGACCGTTGGAGCACCCGAGTATGCGGCTCGCCGCCCTGATCCTGGCCTCGACACTCCCGATCGTCCCCTCCGGGGCCGCGACCGATGCCGCCATCGAGGTCGAGCGGCGGGTCGAAACGATGGGGACCACCCTGCGGGTTGTGGTAGACGCCCCGAGTCGCGCCGCCGCGCTGACCGCGGCCGAGGCGGCGATCGAAGCGGTGCTGGCGGCGGAGGCCCGTCTGTCGACCTGGACTCCCGATTCGGAACTCAGCCGATTCAACGCGTCCCCCGTCGGGACGTCGTTCTCGCTGTCGCCGTTGCTTGCCCGAGATTTGGCCGAGGCCGCGCGCTGCAGTCGAGCGACTGCCGGCGCCTTCACCCCGGGCGTGGGTGCACTCGTCCAGGCTTGGGGTCTGCGTATGGGCGGCCGAGTGCCGATCGAAGGCGAAATCGAGCGCGGGCGTCGAGCCGCGGACCTCGCGCACCTGCGTTTGACGGGGCAGACCGCCACGCGTGCCGACGTGGATTTCATCGTCGAGGAAGGTGCCTTTGGCAAGGGCGCGGGACTGGACGATGCGATCGCAGCCCTCGAGCGCACGACCGCCGCTGCCGCGGTGCTCGACCTCGGAGGCCAGGTGACGCTGTGGGGGGGCGCCGCGACGACGATCGACATCGCCGACCCCCGCGACCGCGACATCCCCGTCTTGCGCATGACCGCGTCGGGTGGCTCGATCTCGACCTCGGGCAACTCGGAGCGGGGCATCACGATCGACGGGCGTCGCCTCGGACACTTGCTCGATCCGCGGAGCGGACGACCCGCTCCGGACTTCGGCAGCATGACCGTTTGGTCCGAAAGCTCGACGCGGGCGGACTGTCTGGCCACCGGACTCTTCGTCCTCGGGCCCGCAGAGGCCCGGCGCTGGGCCACCCGGCACCACGACGTCGCGATCGTCGTGCTCGAAATCGAAGGCGACACCCTCGTCGCTCACGCGTCGGTGAGCCTCCGCGATCGGTTACAGCCGCTCGTACCCGCGATCGAGTTGCGCTGGATCCGACCCTGAATCATCGCCACCGCTCCGATTACGAGGAACCGACATGCTGAGAAGAGTTTGGAAATTCGCGTGGATCGTCGCTGCCGTCGCGATCGTGCTGGCCACTCCGGTCGCGGCGGACGAACAACAACGCCGAATTGAAACCCTAGAGCGCGAACTGACCGAGCTACGACAGCAGTTGTCTTCACTCGGAGACGCGCCGCGGCTCGACGAGATCGAGCGGCGTATGGAGATCCTCGCCGCCGAAATCGAAAAACTGAAGATCGGCGAGGAGGCACCGACCGCGCACGCGCCGCGCATCGGTCTGGGCCCCGCGGCCTCGAAAGTCTACGGCGTGGCCCGCGGTGTTTCGATCGGCGGCTACGGCGAGTTGCTCTACGAGAACTTCGACTCCAAGCGCGAAGATGGGACCGCCGCCGGGGCGACGGATCAACTGGACCTGCTGCGGGCGGTCGTTTACTTCGGTTACAAGTTCGATGAGCACTTCCTGTTCAACTCGGAGATCGAATTCGAGCATGCCTCGACCGAAGACGACGGAGAAGTCTCCGTGGAGTTCGCCTATGTGGACTATCTGGCGCGCGGCGCGATCAACGTGCGCGCGGGTTTGGTGCTCCTACCGATGGGCCTGGTCAACGAGTTGCACGAGCCCACCACGTTCCTGAGCAGCGAGCGACCGGAAACCGAACGGCGCATTCTGCCTTCCACGTGGCGCGAGAACGGCGTTGGAATTTACGGCGATTTGGGACCGATCTCCTACCGCAGTTATGTGGTCAACGGCCTGGACGCCGGCGACTTCGCTGCCTCCGGCCTGCGCGGCGGCCGCCAGGGCGGCTCGAAAGCCAAGGCCCACGACTTCGCCTGGGTCGGCCGGCTGGATTACGTCGCTACGCCGGGCCTGCTCGTCGGCGCTTCGGGTTATCTCGGTAACTCGGGCCAGGACCTCGTGGCGCCCTCCGGCGGGTCGATCGATGTCGGCACCTCGATCGTCGATGCTCACCTGGACTGGCGCTGGCGGGGACTCCGTCTGCGCGCGCTGGGCGCCCGGGCCCGTCTGGAGGAGATCGCCGAGCTGAACGGTGCGTTGGGACTGAGCGGCGCGGACTCGATCGGCGAGACGATGACGGGAGGCTACGTCGAAGTGGGTTACGATCTGCTCTCCCGGCGTGGCAAGGCGGCCTCCCTCGTACCGTTCGCCCGATGGGAAAGCCTCGATACGCAACACGCCGTGCCGTCCGGCTTTGCGCGGAACCCGGCCAGCGAGGCGACGATCCTCACGCTGGGCCTGGCCTATCAACCGATCCCGCAGTTGATCCTCAAACTGGACTACCAGGACCGTAGCGACGAGGCCCGCCTCGGAGTGAGTCAGTTCAATGCAGCGCTCGGCTACGTCTTTTAGGGCGCGGCGCGGCCGCGGCCTGGCGACGGCGGCGATCCTGACCGCGCTCGTAGCGGTCGCATCTTCGCCGGCCCGCACGCTGATCACGGTCGACGAAGCGCTTGACCTGGCATTTCCGGGATGCCGCGTGCAGCGAGAGACCGTCTATCTAACCAAGGCCCAACTCACCGCGATCACCGATCTATCGGGTGAGCCCGTCGCTTCCGCGCTAACGTCGCGCTACGTGATACAGCGCGACGGGGCGCTTGCCGGAACGGTCTATCTCGACACGCATCTCGTGCGCACGCTCGAGGAGACCGTAATGGTCGTCGTGCGACCGGACGGTTCGGTGGGCCGCGTGGAGGTGCTCGCGTTCCGCGAGCCCCCGGACTACTTGCCCCGTGATGGCTGGTACCGCCAGTTCGACGGCCGCGCACTCGACGACGATCTCCGCTTGAACCGAGGCGTTCGCGCCGTCACCGGAGCCACGCTGACGGCGCGGGCCACCACCTCCGCCGTGCGCCGCGTGCTCGCGCTGCACCGCACGCTCGAAAAGCGGGACACCCCTTGAATCGCGTCGACCGGCTGACGCTCCACCTCTCGAACCTGCTCGTCGCTGGCACGGGCCTGGTCTACGCCGTGATGCGCTACGGGATGAAGCCCGTCGACGAATGGGCCGTGGTCAACCATCCCTGGCAGCCGCACCTGTTGCACCTCCACGTCCTCAGCGCGCCGCTGCTGGTCTTCGCCTGCGGCCTGATTTGGCACCGCCACGTCCTGAACAAGCTGCGCCGAGGCGAACAGGTGGGGCGCCGCAGCGGACCCGGACTGCTGGTCGCCCTGGTCCCGATGGTGGTCGCCGGATATCTGATCCAGATCACGGTCGACACCGGGTGGCGTCAAGCCTGGGTCGTCCTGCATCTGGTGGCGTCGACGGCCTGGATCGTCGTCTTCGCGGCGCACTTGGTGCGGCCGTTTCGTTCTTGGCGGCAGCGGCGGGCGGTGAGGGGGGGGACCGTGTTGGGCTCGCCGCCTGTCGATCATGTTGATCTGGATTCTGCACCTGGGACTCGCGAATGTCGCCCGGGTGGTGTTTCGGGAGGGCCGCTAGGCCAAGCCAACTCAGTTTCCCGGTGACGACGGTGACCGAGGTTGAAGGGTTCTGGACAAGCGCGGGCCGCGAACTTATTAATCCGGCCTGGGTCCGCCGGCACCGGCTCCGTGCTTTTGCGGCTCACCGAGAGGTTTCGAGTTGAACAAGGTGATCGATGTTCGGGCCCTGGTGATCCAATGCCAGGTCATGGATCCATTGCCGAACAGCACGCTTCACTTGTCCCGGCTGATTTCGTTACCGGACGCGGATCTCGACGAAATCGTCGAGACGATCGCCTTCGACCAGGCGCTGACCGGAAAGCTGCTCGGCTACGCGAACTCCGCGGCGAGCGGCAGCCGACAGCCGATCCACACGGTCGCCAGCGCGGTGGTCCGCATGGGTCTGGGCTCGGTGCTGTCGTTCAGTGTGGGTTGCCACTTCCGCGGCTCGATGGACCAAGCCGTCCCCGCCTATGGCCTGGACGAGGGCGAGCTGTGGCGACACTCGGCCGCGGCCTCGGTGTCCGCCGAGTCTATCGCTCGGGTACTGGGGGACGTCGTCCGACCGGAGTCGGTCACGTCCGCGCTGCTCCACGATCTGGGAAAACTGGCGTTGGGCCGACACGCCGAACCCGGCGTCTTGCAGCCCCTGCGCCAGGCCCTAGCTGAAGCCACCGGATCCAAGACGGATGTCGAGCGCCAGTTACTCGGGCTGCATCACGGCGAGCTCGGCGGATTGATCGCCGAGCACTGGGGTCTGCCGGCGAGCATCGTCGAGGGAATCGCCTACCATCACGCGCCGCAGCTCGGCACGCTAGGCGTTGCGGATGCAGTCCATGCCGCAAACGAGATCGCCAAGCGACTGGAGGCGTCCGATCCGGACCTACCCTTGCTCTTGGAGTCGATCGACCCCGACGTACGCCAGCGCCTGCGTTTGGACGCGGCGGCCCTAAGAAAGGTTCTCGATCTTGCCGCGGTGCGCCTGGATGAGGTTCTCGCCACCTACGCTTGATCAGGATCTCACGAAGCCCTCGGTCGGGCTGCTTGACGCCACGCCTTCGGATGGCGCAAGCTTCCGTGGAACCCATGAACGCCCCTGGCATCGCTAAAGGGATCGCCTCGATCCGATCGAGCGGTTCTTGAACTCCGTGCGCGAAATCGTGAGCGTGACCGCGTTGAGAGTCTTACCGATCGCACTCAGCCTGCTTTTCGGAATCGCGGCGGCGGAACCGGCGTCCACGCCGAACGCCCACTGGGGGCAGTGGCGCGGACCGCTCGGAACCGGGGTCGCGCCGCTCGGTAAGCCTCCGCTCGACTGGAGCGAGACGAAAAACGTGCGCTGGAAGACGCCGATTCCGGGTCGCGGCCTCTCATCGCCCGTGGTCTGGGGCGATCGCGTTTTTTTGACCACCGCGATCCCGACCGGCGACGCGGTCGCAACACCCGCGCCCGAATCCCACGGCGCGCACGACAACGTGCACAGCGCGCGGCGCCAGCGCTTCGTCGTCTTGGCCATCGATCGCCGCGACGGCCGCGTGCTGTGGGAGCGCACGGTACGCGAAGAGCGTCCGCACGAAAGCGTACACGCCACCGGCAGCTGGGCTTCGCCCTCTGCCGTGACCGACGGCGAGCGGGTTTACGCGTCGTTCGGCTCCGCCGGGATCTACGCGTTGACCGTCGACGGCGCGCCGGTGTGGAGCGCGGATCTGGGCGACATGCGGTCGCTCCACGGTCACGGCGAGGGCAGCTCGCCTGCGCTCGCCGACGGACGCTTGATCGTCAACTGGGACCACGAAGGCGACTCGTTCGTCACCGCCCTCGACGCAAAGACCGGGAAGGAACGCTGGAAGGTCGCGCGCGATGAGCCGACCTCGTGGTCCACGCCGCTCGTCGTCGAGCAGGGTGGGAAGAAACAGGTCGTCGTCGCCGCGACACGCCACCTGCGGGGCTATGACCTGCACGACGGCAGCGTCGTTTGGACCGCGCCGGGGCTGTCCACGAACGTCGTCGCCTCGCCTGTTGCGGCCAACGGCCTGGTCATCGCGGGCAGCAGCTACGAGTTCCAGGCGATGCGCGCGATTCGCCTGGACCACGCGAAGGGCACCGTGACGGAGGGCGACGCCGTGGCCTGGACGCGCGATCGCGACACACCCTACGTGCCGTCACCGGTGTTGCATGACGGAACGCTCTGCTTCCTGAAGCATCTCTCGGCGGTGCTGACCTGCGTCGACGCTCAGACCGGGCGCACGGTGCATGGGCCGCGGCGCCTGGGCGAACTGCGCAACGTCTACGCCTCACTCGTCGTCGCCGCGGGCCGACTGTACGCGATCGATCGCGACGGTTCGGCGATCGTGCTCGAGTTCGGCGGCGAGTTCCGCGAACTGGCGCGGAACCGCCTTGACGAAGAAGTCTCAAGTTCACCGGCGATCGTCGGCGACACGATCTACGTCCGCGGGGAGCGGCATCTCTACGCGCTCACCACCGTGGACGAGAGTCCCCGTCACAGCCGCGCTGCCGCGATCGCGTCCCAATAGGAGTCATCCTTGCGGCAGTGCAGGTGGCGGAGGGGAATCTCCTCGAACGCCTGCTCGATCGAAGCGAACAGGTCGGGTCTGTCACTGAAAGCCTCGGCGACGAATGTCAGGTTGCCCACGAGCTGGCCGAAGGCGATCGCCCGGGGTACTTCCACGACGGCGACGCTCGGCGCCTGGATGATCCGAAATGCCGCCGCGAGCGGAAAACGTCCTTGCACGGGAGCGCCGTCCGTGTAGGTCCCACGGAACGGGCTTCCCACCAGATCGAGGCCGCCGCCCGGTCGAGGCATTACGAGCGAGAGGTCGTCGCTGACGATCCGGCCGCGAGTGTTGACGGCGGCCAGCGTGGACTTCCCGGCGCCGGACTCCCCGTAAAAAATGTAGCCCTTGCCGTCACGTACTGCCCCGGCCGCGTGAACGAGGGCGCCGCCTTGCGTCGCAGCCATCCATGCGACCGCCACCCGGATGAAATTCTCGATCGCCCGCAGCTCCGGTTCGCAACTCCCGCGGGAGAGCAGCAGCCGTCCGTCGCGCGCCAGTAAATCGATCCAGCCGGCGACGCGGTAGCCAACGTAGCGGATCCGGTGACCGTCGCATGCAAGCCAGACCGGGGTGAACTCCGCCTGCTCGGGCGGGATGATGAAGTAGTCGCGGTCTTCCAGACCGAATCGCACGCGGAGAGCGCTCGCGCGTCGCTCCCCGGAATCGGCGTAGGGGGCGTACCGATGCTGCAGCGCGCTCGCCAGCTCGGTCGCGAGTCCCTCCAATTCGATGCGAATGCCGTCCAGCGAAAGACCGAACGCGCCGGTCCCCGCGATCGGGCGCTCGTCGGCGAAGAACTCCATACTCGGCGGGCTGCCCCGGCGCGACGGATAGTGCCCGCCCTTCGATTTTTTGAGTGGAGCATCGGTCATTTATGGATCGTCTCCTCGGACCGATACTCGCCGTGCCCGCCAACCCAGGCGCTTCCGACGAGTCCAGCTTCCCTTGTTTCCCGGCGCAACTGCCGGTCCGTGAACATTCGGACAAATGATCGTCTCAGGCGACCGTCCGACGTCACGTAGCGCGTGTGCGCAACACCCCATTCCTTGCGCGCGGACTTGCCGTTCCAGCGCAAGATCGTCAGAACGACCCGATCCCACCCCCTGCGAACTCGGCGCGCCGACAGGAATATCCTACCTCCCGGCTCCAAACTGCGGGCCAGCATCCTCAGCACATCGACGCGTTCGCGTCGCGAGGGAAGAAAGCTATACACGTCGTAGGTGAAGATGACCCCGGCGAGCGACCCCGGCTCGAGTGCGACGACCCGCAGATCCCCTTCGAGAAACGTCGCCTCGACGCCCCGCCGGCCAGCTTCCTCGCGCGCCACGCGGATCATCGCCGGCGCGAAGTCCAAGCCCACGGAGCGATAGCCCATCTCGGCGATCGCGAAACAATCACGACCGGTGCCGCAGCCCACGACGAGTACCGATCCAGCGGGGCGGGTCACCTGCCGCATCCGAGCCAGGACCGCTTCATCGAGCGAGGGTCCGGCCGCGGCACGGTAGAACTCGGCTTGCCCCTCGTATTTGTCGCGAACAGTGGACGCCGCATCTTCGGCACGATCCGCGCCGTGCCGAACAGCCTCGACGAGGTCGAGGCGCAGCCGACGAAGCCTGCGCCGCGTTCGTCGATCCCGGCGATGCGGCAGATCCGTCCCGGCCAGAATACATCCGATCGCTGCCCGCACCGACTCGTCGGGGTCCGCGTCGGCGCCGAGCAACACGTCGTCACCCTCGATCCGGTCGACGCGAAAGAGGTCGGGAATTCCTGCGGGTGCGGCGACGACGGCCTCGCCCACCGAGATGGCGCGGGTCCCCAACGGACGTAAGTGCAAGGGCACGCCGTGCCGCGTCGCGGGAACCATCCGATCGCCGGCGTAACGGAGCTCCAGCGATCCTTGGGATCTCAACAACAGCTTCACCAGGGTCGGCGACGCAAGCGTTGGGGGATCCGAAAGCACCAGCGCGGAAACCGGATGCCAAAACGGCCTCATGCCGAGTCCTCCGGTTTCATCAGGCGTTGCCCCATGCGCCCCTCCGCGAGTCGAGGAGTATCCGAGATCCGGGGGGTCTCGGCAAAGCTCACCGACCTCCTCACGGCGTCGGAGGCAGTCTCGGTCGCCCCCGATCCGGCTGTATTCTGCGAGGACGTGCCGGTCAGGACTCCTCCGGCCGCACGCCTTGCGGTCTTCCGGTGTAGCTCTCGGTGAAGGGGGCGACGGATGGTGGCTCGCGTTAGCGAACAGACCGACGAAGCAACGAGGGGCGAAGGGCCGAGCCGCGGACCGTCAAGACTCGAGCCCTTGGCAGCGGCTGCGGTCCATGGAGGTCGCGCGGAGGCCGAACAGCTCTGGATTGCGGCGAGGCCGTTCCTGTTGCGTTGGGCGCTGGCGCTCGGCGCTGACCCCAACGCCGCCAACGACCTCGTTCAAGACGCACTCTGGGCGGCCCATCGAAACCTGAATCGATTCGACCCGCGACGCGGCACCCCGGAAGCCTGGCTCGCGACGATCCTGGTGCGCCTCTTACGCAACCAGAGACGCGCCTTGAGTCGCCGCCGCCGCCTGTCGGCAGCCTTTGCGCCATTCGTGCGTCGCTCGACCCCCCCGGCGACGGACCCGGTCGACGCCCGTATCACGCTGGCGCGGCTGCTCGATCGACTGACGGAACGACAACGCGAGGTCGTTGCGCTCTACGAGATCGCCGAGCTCGGGGCCGCCGCGTCCGCGCAGATCCTCGGCCTCACGCCAGCCGGCGTGCGATCGATCGCGCGAGACGCCCGTCAGCGCCTTTCGAACGCCGTCCGTGGTCCTTCGATCGAGGAACGAACGTGATCAACGAAGAACTCAAAGGGATCGTGCAACTTGAAAATGCGGTCGAGCAGGTCGCCACCGACCTCGAGCGGCGCCAATCAGAGCCGCGTCGGAGTATCCATGGCCACGGCCGCTGGGTCGCCGCGGTACTGGCGACGGCAGCGCTCGTGACCCTGGCGCTGCTGCTCCGTCCCGCAGGAACGAAACCACCGGAGGTCGTGGTCGTCGAGCTTCGAGTTCACGGCCGAGTCGTTCCCACCACGGTCGTCGACGCACACTCTCTAAGGACGCTGATCATCATGCCGCTGGAATCGCGAGCCCGCGACATCGAATCACCACTGATAATCGCGACTCGCATCAATGCAAATGGAGGTGAACGATGAACTCGAAATCGCTCTGCGCACTTACAGTCGCTGCGCTGGTGGCCTGCGGTCCGCTTTCGATCGCGGCGAGTGATCCGCCGTCGTACGCCTACCATCTGCGGATCCTCCGCGCCGGCACGATCGGCGGAGGCGCGGCGATCGGCGTCGGCAACGACGCTGCGACCCCTGTGGTTCTGCCCTCCGAGGAACTCTGGGGTTCTTCGGAACAATTCGCGAGACTGGAAGAACTTCTCGGAGTCCAAGGGGTCGATGCGGTCACTGGATTCTGGATCCAACCGCGAAACGGTGCGCAGTACGAACTCGCCCGCCGTTTGTACATCCACGGAAAACAGCTCGATCTCGCGTTTCATGCCGTCCCTCCGGAGAGTTCGGGTTTGCCGCATCGGATCGCGATCGACGTCACCGACGTCGATCATCCCGAGATTCCGCTCACCGAATCGACGCTGCTGATCGCCACCGATCGCACGGTGGCCTTGGCGATCCCTGGGGTGCCGGGCAAAGACTGGCTAGTGCTCGCGATCACGGCGCTCGATCCATCGCAAGCGAAGCGCCGAATCACGGACGCCGAGGAGGTCGCGCTCATGGACGGCCCCGAATTCAGCGTCCCGCGCCGAATCTTCGCTCCCGAATTCCGCTACCCGGATTCCGCGAAGGCCGAGCGCCGGGGCGGCAAGATCATTTTGGAACTGATCATCGATCGGGAGGGCATCCCGCGAGCGCCGATGGTGCTGCAGATGACCCCAGGCGACGAGGATCTCGTCGGCGCAGCGGTCGGGACGGTCAGCGCGTGGCGCTATGAACCGGCCCGGCGCAACGGCGTGCCTGTCGCCGTTTGGATCACCGTCGTCGCCAACTTCGAGCTCCAGTGACGGGAGGACGGTCGCTCTTGCAGTCGCGTCGGTTTCTGGTCCACGTCGGATGCCAGCGCTGAGATGGAGTTTCGCCTGGGGGATTGGAGTTGACATCTCAGCAGTATTTTGGGAACCTGGGCTCGGGGCTCGTAACCGCTTCGACAACGAGAGGGTGGTCTGTTCGGACTTTCCGCGGAGGCCAAGGCCAACGCCGCGCCGGCCGGGACAAGACATCATCTCACCTTCGCGCGCATGAACCGGTTCCATTTGAAAAAGAAAACCTTCAATCTCTCCCATATATGCCTAACGACAAAATCGTCTTCCTGTTCGATGTAGACAACACGCTGCTCGACAACGACCGCGTCACCGCCGACCTCAAGCGCTATCTCCAGTGCAAGGTGGGCCCTGAGCGCTCGCAACACTATTGGGCCATCTTCGAGCAGTTGCGCGACGAACTCGGTTACGCGGACTACCTGGGTGCGTTGCAGCGCTATCGCATTGAGTATCCGCGCGACCCGCGCCTGCTCACCGTCTCGAACTTCCTCGTCAATTATCCCTTCGCCAACCGGCTCTATCCGAATTCGCTCGACGCCATTGACCACGTCAAGCAGTGGGGGCCGTGCGTCATCCTCTCGGATGGCGATGTCGTCTTCCAGCCGCGCAAGGTGGAACGCTCCGGTCTGCTCGAAGCCGTCAACGGCCAGGCGCTCATCTACGTTCACAAGGAATTGGAACTCGACGACGTGGCGCAGCGGTATCCGGCAGAGCACTACGTGATGATCGATGACAAGCTGCGCATCTTGGCGGCGATGAAAGGCATCTGGGGCGAGCGGCTCACGACGGTCTTCCCGCGCCAGGGACATTACGCGCTCGACCCCAAGGCCATCGCTACCTATCCACCCGCGGACGTTACGATCGAGCGCATCGGCGAGCTAGTGAATTGCGATTTTCCGACGCTGCTCGGTTCAAGTGGAACCAACCGTACACCGTGAGGCGGAACCGGAACTGAATGAGGTAACAAAAGTGCTTGCGCGACGCTCGATTGTGTCTCTGGCAAGGAACTGCTCGCGCCGCTGCGACCCGCCATGGCTGTGGCCGTAGACACGGACATAGAGGTCGGCAACGCGTACTTGGAGAGTGCATTTCCAGACTTCGACGTCCGCCATTGTGATGGTGCGGGCTTTGGTTCGGTCCTCTTTCAGGACTTGATCATGCGACGACCGGCCATCCACGACAGTGTCTCCGAACAAGTCGAGGGGATACCGTACATGGTGATCGTCAAGGTGACGGACGACAAGGTTATTCTCGGGCGTTTTTTGTCAGGAATGATCATGAAGTTCCTCGAAGCAGCCGCGTCGCCAGACCTAGAGGCGCGGACCCAATGGCTCAACCGCCTCCTCGACCCAACATACCGCTCGACGGTTCCAAGTCGCCCACAGTAACTTGCCGGCTCGATGCTATCGCACACCGAAACGCCCGCACCGGGGTATCGCGGTGGACGAGTTCGAACCCTTGTCCCTAGCGGATCGGCGCCCTTCGTAACATGTTGTCGCTTCCAATCGTCCCCCGACCATGGCAAGATACGGCGCATGCCACACCTATTCGGTTCGGTCGTGCTCGCGGGGACCCTGCTCGGTTCCGGTGCCTTCGCGGCGAGTATCGACATCGAGATCAAGCCCGGCCCGACGACGATGAGCGCCGCGGAGCGGGCACTCGAACCCGATCCCGCGGCCGGCACGGAACATGCCGAGATTCTGGTCATGGAGTTCGAGCGCGACGAGGACTACCGGCTCAACGCGCTGTATCACGTCCACTATCGGATCAAGATCCACTCGGCCGAGGCGCGTGACTGGGCCGACGTCGAGATCCCGCATCGCACCAACTACGACCAACTGCAGCGCTGGTGGGGCCGGACGATTCTTCTCGATGGGACCGTACTGGAATTGACCGAAGACCAGTTGGAGCGACAGCGAAGCGCGCGCGTCGGGTCGACAGGTGAAACCGTGGCCAAGGCCGCGCTCCCCGGCGTCGTACCAGGATGCGTCATTGATTATGGATTCACGCTCAAGCTCGATCGCGCCTACATGCCCTACCAGGAAATAAGACTCCAGCGCGAAGCGCCGATTCATTCCTTCCGCTATCGCTGGAAGCCCACGCGCGAACTCGGTGCGGCGTACCGCGTCACGCCGGGTGTGGGGTTCGAGCTCGACGCCCGGCGGGACAAGGACTCGGTGCTGGTGACGGCGAAGGACGTGCCGGCGCTCGTCTACGAGCCGATGATGCCGCCGCCGGACTCGATCAGCGCCAGCGTCGTCTTCTATTACTACGACGGCTCGGGCGGCTTGAAAGACTACTGGACCCTGAAAGCCAAGCGCCGCGCGGGAAGCGAGCGGCCGCCGGAGGTCGTCCGCCGCGCCGTGACGGAGATCGGGCTCGATCCCGCGTCTCCACTCGACGATCGGCTGCGGTCGGCCTACGCCTGGCTCTTGCGAAGAATCAAGAACACGAATCGCCTCACGATGGCAGAGGTCGAAAGTCGTGCGCTCGACGAAGACACACCGGACGGGACGAATGCGCTCGCCCGCGGTGAGGGCAGCGCGGGTGAGATCGATCGACTCTTCGCAGACGTCGCGCGCGCGCTCGGCGCCGAGGCACATCTCGTGCTGGCCACGAATCGCACCCGCCGGTTGTGGGATCAGTCCTTGCTGTCGATGAACCAATTCTCAGAGATGGTCGTCGCGGTGCGCGATCGTGACGCCGCCAAGCCGGAATACACCTTCGTCGATCCCGGTTCGGGACTGCCCTACGGAGAACTGCCGTGGTGGGTAACGGGTGCCAGCGCAATGATGGCCACCAAGGACGGAGCCAAAGAGATCTTCCTGCCCCCGGGACCGGCCTCGCAAAATGTCCGGGAGACGCGCGTCGCGGTACGCCTCGGTGAGCTGGGCGAGCCGATCACGGCCTCGTGGACGGTCCGCGCGAAGGGCCAGATCGGCACCGACGACCGCACACGTCTGCACCGCAGCGCTCCCGATGAGCGCCAGCGACTGCTCGACACCCTGTGCGGGGCGCAATCGGGAATCGAGGTGCTGCGCGCCGAGTCCCCCGAATCGGAAACATCACAGGGCGAGATGCGCGTCGACTGTGAGATCGAGTTCGAACAACGGATGCCCGAAGACAAGCTCGGCCGCTTCCGCTGGGATGCACGCGGGGTCTGGATCGATTCGATCCCCGATCTTCGACCCGGCAAGCGCCACCACCCGGTGGTCTTCGACTACCCGTATGTCGATCTGATGACTCTCGATTGCACCGCACCAAGCGGCATGCACCCCGGCGCGGTCCCCGAGCCGATCCAACTCGATTCGCCGTTCGGTCGTTACCAGCGACGGGTTTCGATCGTCGACGGCGGATTCCGAGTCGAGCGCAAGTTGGCGATCATCGTGCTCGCCGTCCCGCCGTCGGACTACGATGCGCTGCGCGGTTTTCATGACGCGATTGCACGCGCAGACGCCGAACCGCTCGATTTCCTGGGTGACGAATGACCATGAATCGGCAAGCCGTGGCGTTCGGATTGGCCACCGTCCTCTTCGTCGTGACACCGTCGTTCGCGCGTCTACCGGACTGGGCCCGCCAGATCGCCGAGCGTGCGCCGAGCCTCCCCGAGGGCGTCTCCCCCGACGAGCGCCACGTGTTGATCCAAGAGACGAACGTGACGGCCGAGGCCGACGGCCGACTCCGGACCCACCGACGCGTCGCCGAGCAGTTTCTCCGTGTGCCTTCGGCCCCCGATGCCACGGATGCGGTGATCGTCGACGATTCGAGCAAGGTGATCACAGCGCGCGGTTGGCACGTGCCCTACGAGGGACGCTCGGAGCGATCGATCGGTCTGGCCGTCGAGTTCAGCGTCGGTAACGACTTCCTCAACGATTCCCGAGCCCGCGTCGTGTCGCTCGACGGGGTGGGCAAGGGAAGCCTCGTGTTCTACGAGTTCGAAGTGCTCGATAGTCCTTTCTCGCTCGACCTGCTTCATGTCTTTTCCGGATCGGGGGCGCCGATCGCGCGGGCCGGGTTCGAGACCCGGGTGCCGCCGGGCTGGACCGTGCGCCACGCGTGGCTGCGCGGTGCCGACGTCCCACCGACGGTCGAAGGGAACGTGATGCGCTGGGAACTATCCGGGATTCGTCTGCCGCCGCGGGCGACCGGCCTCACCGAACCCGCGGGCGACACCCACCCGACGCTCGTCGTTTCGTTTACGCCCCCCGACGGTGCCGCGATCAAGACGCCCCACCACCGCAATTGGCAGGCACTCGGGGCTTGGTTCGACGAGATCTCCGCCGGGCGGTCCGACGCGACCGCCGCGATCGAGGCCGCGGCGTGGACCGCCGTCGAGGGGGCGGGATCGGGTCGTGTCCAGCGCCTCGCCGCGATGGCGCGTTTCGTCCGCGACGGCGTGCGCTACGTGGCCAAGGAGATCGGCATCGGCCGCTTCCAGCCCCGGCCCGCCGACCAGGTGCTCGGGCAGCGTCATGGTGATTGCAAGGACAAGGCGGCGCTGCTGCGGGCGATGCTGGCCACGCAGGGCATTCCGGCGTTCCCGATTCTCGTCAACGCAAGCCGCGAGAAATCGATCGCCGACGCGGTACCGGCGATCTCGGCCTTCAATCACGTCATCCTCGGTGTCGCCCTCGACCCCGACGAGGCGATTCCGGACTGGGCCGGGACCGCCGTGGTCGACGCGGGCGAGATCGGTCGACTCCTCGTGGTCGACGTCACCGACGATCGAACCGCGCCGGGTTGGTTGCCGGGCTACCTCGTCGGCAAGTCCGCGCTCGTCGTCAGCGGTGGTCGCAGCCGTTTCGTGCGGCTGCCGGGAGAGGCTCCGGATGCGCATCGGATCGAGCGTGACGTGGAAGGGGTCGTCGAGCCCGACGGCCGATTGCACTTCACCCGCACGACCCGGATCTGGGGCGAGCCCGCCTCGGACGCCCGCGGCGCGTGGCGCCGCTCGACCAAGAACTGGAGAGCCCGCTCCGAGCACGCGTTGCGCGACGAGTGGCCCGGCGCGACGGTGCAAGCGCTCGACGTCACGCCCGAGACCTCCGAGGGCGCCTTCGTCGAGGTCGTCCGTATCGCGGCACCGCTGCCCCCCGGCAATCCGCCGATGATCGTCCCGCTTGCCGGCGCAGCGGAGGATCTAGACCGCGTGTCGCTGGGGCGGCGCGAGGTCGCCGTCGTCTATCCGCATCCGATCAAGCTCAGCTTCACCAGTCGCTGGAAGGGATCGTTCCCGATCCTGGAGCCGCAGTCGCGGAGCGACGAAGGCGAGGGCTGGAAAGTCGCCGCGGAAATCAACACCGAGGGCGACCTGCTTCGCGCCTCGTGGGAGGCGCGTCTTTCGCGCCGGCGCTTCGAAGTCGCGGAATTCGAAGAGTTGAAGCGGCTGTGGACCGCCGCGGACCGTGCCGGGCGCCTGATGGCGCCGCTCGAAGCAAGGTGAGTTCGTACACATGCCGCGACTCGGTGTCTTACTGATCTCGGGGACGCTCACCGGTGCGGCCGAGGTCAGCCCACCTGTTCCGGTTACGTCCGCAGTCGAGTCGCGAATCTTGCGAGCATGGGTGAGTCTCGGAGCGCGAGGTGAGGAAAATTCTAGGCCGCGTCTCGATGGAAGCTTCGAATTCCCCGAGGACTCCAGTAACTTGGGGCTGTACGACCTGTCGTCGGCACCCAGTAGTCCAGGCAATCTAATAGGCGGCGCGCACCGGGTCTTGACGGGCCGAGTTCCGTTGACCTAGACTCGCGGCCAACGAGGCTTCAGATGGGGTTCGAAAATCGCACGCGATGGACCGCGCTGGCCGCACTGATTTGCGGTGTCGCGCTGGGCCGGGCGGCGACCGACACGCCCCCGATCGCCGTCGACCTGATCGAGCGTGAGCACGTTCGTCTGGTGTTGATTGACGTCGTGGTCACCGACGATGAAGGACATACGGTGCCCGGACTGTCGCGCGAGGACTTCGAAATCGTCGCCGGGGGCAAGGTCGTCGCCGTCGACACGCTCGATGCCAACTGCGCTCCCGAAGCGATCGACGAGCCACTCGCGGTCAAGAGCCCCGCGAAGCGGCGACCGATAACGGCGGGTCCCGGCGGGCGCAAGACGTTGCTCGTTTTCGATTATCTCCACCTGGGATCCTTGCGGCGGGTGGCAGCCCTGGAACAGGCGGAGGCGCTACTTGCAGCTTCGACCGGTGCGGAAGATGAGTGGATGATCGCGGCCCTGACCGGCGGTCTGCGCATCGAGCAGGGCTGGACACGCGACGCCGCGCAAGCGCGCGATGTGTTGCGACGGATGAAGAACGACATCACGCTGTGGAACGGTAATTTCAATCACCTGACCGAGACCGGATTTGTCGTCTCGCTCGAAGTGCTGCTCGACGCCGTCGCCGAGCTCCCGGGGAGCAAGGCGCTGGTGATTTTCTCCGAAATGCAGGATGTCCCGCTCGATCTCGAGTTCAAGCGACTGGCCTCGACCGCGGCTACTTCGCGCTGTGCGATCTATCCGGTGGATGTCCGCGGTCTCACCGCGGATGGCTTGAGATTCAAGCCCGGCGCCGCCTGAGGGTGAAGCGGCTCCAGCGGGGGAGGTTCTCCCGCATCGCTCTCCTCGCTGGCCCGGCTCGCCGTCGAAACCGGTGGCCGATACACCGGGAACACCAATGACTTGACGCTCGGCATCGCCCGCGCGCAGCGCGACCAAGCCTGTGTCTACACGGTCGGATTCTACGACGAGCCGGAGGAAGATCGCAGCCGCTCGATCGTGGTCCGAGTGCTGCGCGAGGGGGTGCGAGCCCACCACCCGAGTGCTTACGTCTTTCGGTCGCCAGCCGCCAAACGAACGACGCGTCTGCGAGCAGCCTATGCGCTACCGGATGCATTTGACAGCGGTGTGGTCGGGGCCCGGATCCTCCCGCTGCGCCCGCAGGATGCCGACCACTGGGACGCGCTGCTCGTGGTCAGCTTCCCGGTTCCGCTCGGTGAACTGGATGGAAAACTCGCGATTCGAGATTTCGGCGCCGTTCTCACCCGACAGCGCACGATCGCCCACCGCTTCGATCGCCGGGTGACGCTCACGCCAGAGAGCGCCGCGACCCGCTCATCCCCGACCGTAACGTTCGTCGATCGTGTGGCGCTCCGTCCCGGCCGCTACGAGTTGACCGTCGTCATGACCGATCCCGATTCGATCGACCCGCACGCGCACCGCCTGCAAGTCGAACTGCCGCAGGTCCCGAAAAAGAAGATTTTCCTGACCCAGCCGATTCTCGGTCGACCGGCCGGCGCGGACCTCGTGATCACCGGCGATTCGCGGCCGGATGGCGATCACGTGGGTTCGGAAAATTCGTTTCGGCCGCTCGTCGACACCGAGCTTGACGCACCGACCGATCTGGTGGCGCTGACCTCGGCTTGCCTGGTGGGTTCGGGCTCGGTGCCCGACGGCGAGATTCTGCGCACGGTCCGGAACGACAGTGGCCAGGCCGCGGGAGAGCTGGCGCCGGTTCCGCTCGAGATCGCCGCCGTCGAGCGTCGGGCGAAGATCCGCTGCCAGAAGATCGTCGACGTACTTCCCGGAGCGGCGCTGACCGACGGCGAGTGGGCCTATGAAGCGACGATCGAAACTTCCGCCGACGAAGGGCTCGAACCGGACCCGGCGGCGATTCGTTTCACGGTCGCCGAGGCACCCGCCGCGACCGTCACACCTGGCGATGCCGGAAACAGCCGACGAGAGGGTCGTTGACAACCCGACCGCGGTAGTCCCGCACTAGCCACGTCGCGCGCAGCGTGCGGATTTCCTGCACTACGCGCTCCTGCACCCTTCGTATCAAGGTTTATGAGACCGATCATGCTGGAGCCCGTCAGGTCCACCAATTCGAACGACGGTCGCATTGGTAGAAATCAGGCGCGGTGCCCTTACGGGCCCGGGTTCCTGAGTCCCTCTTTCAAACCGTGCGTTCAGGTTTCCTGTACACGGCTTACGGATCATCTTCTCATGCTGCGTTCACGACTCCAGGGTGGCGGATGGTTGCGATCAATCTGCGCAGGCTGAGCTCTTTCGCGAACGCCACCGCATTCCCCGGCGGGCATACATGAGCCGCACGAGTCGCTGGTTCACGTAGGAATCCATCTGGTCGAATTTGAAGGAATTGGAACTCGGCGATGAAAGACATCTGGGGCGAGTGGCGTCGCCGGTTTGACGAAGCTCGATAGCCAGAACCGCACGTTGCTCGAAGCTCACGTGCGTCCGGACAGCCCCGAGTCCACTGGAAATCGCGGCACCTGCGCTTGAGAATCGGGCGCGTTTTTGGCGAGCCGCGGGTCGGGCGGCCGAGCTCGTGCCGTTCAGGGCAACCCAGTTCGACACCCTTGAGCAGCCGGGATCGACCCCTTCTGGCCGATCAACTTCCCGTCAGCCACAAGCGGGTGGGAATTCCCTGATCGTGCGCGGAGCGCCGAGAGAACGCGGCGAGGGCTGGGGTATCCGGCTCTCGAGAGGCTCCGTCGTGCACGACGTAAGCGGCGGATTAACGAATTTGACGGACAAAAACGCCAGACACCGCATCTCCTCGCTCAAGGAGATCCTCCCCTTGGCCGGCAGGGACATTCGAGTCAACTACAAGATTCTGTTCTGATCGCGCCTACGAGCCGTCCGCGGATCGGCTCGAGGGGGGCCGTGGACTTCCCCCCGGCTCTACTCTAGGCTGACCTCGGCAGCGAGGTTGCGATGAAGGTCCCGCTAGAGCAGAAACCCCTCCGGCTCCGAGCTTGGTGGGCCGGCGCACTGATCGCGTGGACGTTGCTGCTCGGACTCCATCATCACCACGCGGACCTGTCCGCGAACGGCCCGGGAAACGCGGAGTCTCGATCGTCGACCGAATGCGCCGCCTGTCGCGCCTCGCACGACGCAGCGCTGATCGAGACTGCCGAAAGTACCTCGGCACCGCTTCCGGATCCGGGTCACTGCATTCGCTCGGTCACGGCGATCGCCGTCGATCTCACCCACTCGTCTACCCCCGCCCGCGCGCCTCCCACGACCTGACCGACGTCCATGGTGCGACGACTCCTCCGATCCAATTGGGTCGCTAGTGAGTCGTCATGCTGCACGGTGTGTCGAGCGGCACTCCTCCGTGCAGCCGGAAAAACCGCGGAAGATGGCCGGTTGCGGCCAAGAGGTCAGTTCAATGAATGGGATTCCGACTCATCGCGAGAGTTCGATTTCGCACTGGGAAAATGATCGCGAATTTGCAGAGGCCATCCACCCACACGTGTCGCGCCTCGTGCGGACGGCGCGGCGCATCCTGGGATCCGACGATCTGGCGCGTGACGCGGTACAAGAAGCGCTGATCACCCTGTGGCGACTGGGACCAGCGCTCGGCGACACGTACGGCTGGCTCCACCACGTCGTGATCCATCGCAGCCTCCACGCCCGCCGCACTCGTGCTCGCAGGGAACGCCATGAACGCTGCGGTCTCGAGGAGTGCCGACGGTGCGCTTCCGCGGAGGGACCCTCGATCGTCGACCGCCGCGAGACGCTCGCGGCCATCGCGCTCCGTTCGCGGTTCCACCGCGCGCGGAGCACGCTCCGGGAGCGCCTGGCCCCGACGCATGGAACTTTTTCGGCTCCGCCGGCACCCAGCTTTGTGGAGGCATACGAATGAAACCGTTTCACGCTCGCATTGGGTGGCTGATCCTGGGCCTCGCTCTCGTCGTACCCCCGGCCACGGCGGACCGCGAACCGCGCGGAACGGGAACGATCCGCGGCACGGTTCAGTCGAAGACCGGAGCGGCTATCGGGCAGGTCGAGGTGACGCTGGCCCTCCTCAGCCGCCGCACAACAACCGGCGATGCCGGAAATTTTCAGTTCGAAGAGGTTCCCGAAGGGGTCTACTGGCTCCAAGCGGCCAGCTCGCGACATGGCAGCGGGGTCGTTCAGGTCACGGTCCAACCTGATGAGGTCACCACGATCGAGATCGTTCTCGACCTGACCGTGCATCGTGAGGAGGTCGTGGTCACGGCCGCGCCCGGCCCGCGAAGTTCGGCCGAGAGCGTGTTGCCTGTAGCGGTCTTGGACCGTGAAGAGTTGGTCCGGCAACTTTCTCCGAGCCTGGGCGAAACACTGGCGAACGAGCCCGGCGTCAATTCAACCTATTACGCCCCGGGTGCGAGCCGGCCCGTGATCCGCGGGCTCGGTGGGGACCGGATCCGAGTTCTCAGCAACGGCCTCGGCACCGCCGACGCCTCGAATGTCAGTCCCGATCACGCGGTGAGTGTCGAGCCCTTGGCCGCGGAGCGTGTCGAGATCGTCCGCGGCCCCGCGACGCTCTTCTACGGCAGCAACGCGGTGGGTGGCGTGGTCAACGTGCTTGACGAACGCATCCCGACCCACGTGCCGGACCGTGCCCTTGGCGGTGACTTGTTGTTGCGTGGTGGCACGGTCGATGACGATCGCGAAGCCGCGTTGAGCGTGCAGGGCGGTACGGGCCAGTTCGCATGGCATGCCGATGGTCTGACGCGGAAGAGCGACGATGTCGAAACGCCGGAAGGGACGCTTGCTAACAGCGCAACCGAAGCCGACGGCGGAGGGCTGGGCGTTTCTTGGGTTGGCGATGCGGGTTACGCCGGTGTGGCCTACTCGACGTCCGCGACCCTGTACGGCATAGCGGTCGAAGACGAAGTCACGATCGACCTCGACCAAGAACGATTCGATGTTCAGGGCGCCTGGACCCGACCCTTCGGCCCATTTACGCGGTTTTACGCGCGGGCCGGGAGTGCCGACTACGAGCACACGGAGTTCGAGGGTCCCCTCGTCGGTACCGTTTTCAGCAACGAGGAGTGGGAAGGCCGCGTGGAGCTGACCCATCGAGCGCTCGGTCCATTCTCGGGAGCATTCGGCCTTCAGCTTCGCGACCGCGATTTCGAAGCGATCGGGGACGAGGCCTTCGTTCAACCGAACGCGACGACGAACCAGGCCGCCTTCGCCCTCGAGGAGTGGTCGATCGGCGATGTCGTGTTGCAGTTCGGCGCACGATTCGAGACTCAGGACACGGAATCGACGGATCCGTTACTCGACGACCGTGACTTCGACGGAGTGAGCGGCTCCGTCGGCGCGATCTGGAGCGTGAACGAGGCGTGGGTTGTCGGGAGTACGCTCGCGCGCAGCACGCGCTTTCCCACTGCCGAGGAGCTTTATTCGAACGGCCCGCACATCGCGACCCAAGCCTTCGAGATCGGTGACGATCGCCTGGGCAAGGAGCAGAGCCTCGGTTTCGATGTCGCGCTTCGCAAGCGCGCCGGCCGCGTCACCGGCGAGCTATCGCTCTTCGCGCAACGCCACGACGACTTCATCTACGAACTAGATACCGGCAACACGATCGAAATCGAGCCCGGCGAGTTTCTGCCGATCTTCCAGTTCACCGCCGCCGATGCGGAGTTTACTGGAGCCGAAACCCATGTCGATTTCGGGCTTCTGCACACGGAACCCCACCACTTGCAACTCGAGCTACGCGCCGACTACGTTCGAGCGGAGCTGCGCGACACTAACGAGCCGCTGCCGCGCATTCCGCCGCTGCGCTTGGCAACCGCGCTGCACTACCAAGGTGCGCGCTTCTGGTCCGACGTCGAGATCGCATTCCACGACGATCAAAATAAAATCGCACCGAACGAGACCCCGACCGCCGACTATACGATGGTCCACGCCTCGGCCGGCTATCGATTCTTTGCCGGCGGCCGCGCGCACGAACTGATCTTGCGCGGCAAGAATCTGGGCGATGAGCTAGCGCGAAACCACGGCTCGCGATTCAAGGACCTCGTGCCGTTGCCGGGACGGGATATCAGCTTGACTTATCGATTGACGTTTTAACCCTTCAATCTACGTTCCGCACGGGGCTGTCCATCGTCCCGGCAGGCGGATGAGTCTTCGTGGGCCTTGAGCACCGCGATGCGAGCGAGGTCGCATCCGACGGCGAGATCAATGATGCGGTCTTCGACATACACCACGACGATTTCGACAACGCGGATCTTTTTTTGTCGACGGTGTGTAGTTCAACGCGCCTGCCACGATCGGCACCTGCGACTATTCAGCAGGACTCGCGAGCCTCGATTGCGTCGGCCTGCCGTCGCGAGCCCCGCCGGTCGACGGAGGTCTGAGCGACGTCGGCACGCAGCCCCGCTTGCGCTATCCCACGCGGAGCCGGAACGACGAGCGCAACCCGGCCTTCTGGATCGTCGATCTGCGAGCGGCGCGGGAGTTCGAACTGCGCCGCGACGTCGGGCCGCAACTCACGGCTGAGGTCTTCCACCTGTTCGACGACGACACGTTGATCATCGAGAGCATCACGAACGGATCGCTCGTCGGGACCCGGCGCTTGGGGAAGAGCTACCAGATCGGAACGCGGCTCGGATTCTGGTCCGGGAGACGATACAGTCTCCAACCCAGGCGCGATTCGGCCACGGCCGCGGGAAGCTCCATCCGCCCGATCTCCCGCAGGTGTCCGAGCGATCTGGGGTCGTAGTAGACCAACTCTTCGTTCGTCGGGTCGCGCCTGAGAAAATCGCCGCCGTAGAGGCTGATGAACTCGACTGGGGCGCCAGCACCCGCGCACTCCGCCAGCAGCGTCGCAAGTCCATTCGGTTGCGCGAGCAGCCGCGAGTAAAGCCGCCGGTGCGCGGTCAGCAGATCCGCCGCGATCACGCGATGCTCGCCGCGCCAGGCGAGCACCCCCGGATAGTCGGCGACGAGCACGACCGAGCCGGCGGCACCCGCGTCGCGCAAGGCACGGATCTGCCAGTCGGAATCACGGGCGGGTCCCGTGCGGGTCGCCGCGAGGACGACCACGCCGGCGACGATCACCGCAAGTGCTGCGATCGAGCGGGCGCGCGCCGAGAGTCGCCACTCCTCGGCCGCCGCCGCAAGCGTCAGCGCGAGGATCGCGACGGGCTCAACGTAGTACCAATGCCAGCCCGTCTTGCCGCTCATGAACGACGCGACCCAGATCGCTTGTCCGGCAGCCCCGAGAGCTACGACCCACAACAGACCGCGCTCGGAACGGAACCGGATGCGCTGCGCGCCCAGCAGGACGATCGACAGCACGAGCGGCAGCCAGCCGAACGGTACGCTGTAGCCGGATAACGTCCAGTTCCAGTGGCCCGCCCGCTCGAGGCCACGCCAGGCCAGGGCGGGAAACGTCGATTTTAGATGGCCGCTGATCGGGACGATTCCGCCGAAAAACAGCAGGTTGCTGATCGCGTAGAGCGCCAGCGGAATCCCCGCCGCGATCGCAAAGCCGGCGAGGAATCGGAGGCCCACGCCGCGGGCGACCCACCAGGCGACCAGGACCGGCACGAGGAAGATGGAATCCAGGCGCGCGAGCACCAGGGCTGCGGTCGCCAGCCCGATCGCGGCCGGATGCGCTCCGCGCGTGACCAGAATGGCGAGCACGCCGAGCGCGGCGAAGTGCGCGTGCGCTTCGGAATAGAGCACGCCGAACGCCGAAAGGAACACGACGATCGGCAAGACGGCGAGCGTCGCATCGAGCTTCCAACGGACCGCGACGCGCCTCAGGGCCGATGCACCGACGGCCAGGAGCATCGCTGACGGCAGCACCGCGAACGCAAGCCGGTCGAGCCACGGCGAGTGCAACCCCTCGAGGATCACGGCCCAACCCGACAGCAGGTAGAGCCACAGCGGGTGGACGCCGTTGGTCGGAAAGACGCCCGAGAACGTCTGGCCGGCGCCGCGAGCGATGTTCCGGGCGATCACCGCATAGAAGTACGAGTCGTCGGCGACGAACGCGGCCGGACGCCACAGCCACAGCGCGGACGCCATCGCGATCCAAAGCGAAAGAACTAGGCGGCCGGCGCGCATCCCGCCGACGATTGTAGGCTCTGGAGGCGCGTTCAGCGCCTGCGGCCGCCGGCTTGACGGTGCCGAGGAGGCACGATGGTCAAGATCCACGGCGACTGAGTTCAAAGCGAAATGCGTCGAGTTGATGGATCGCGTCGCGAAGCAGCGGACCACCTACGTGATTACCAAGCACGGAAGGCCCGTCGCCAAGCTCGTTCCGGTGGAGCAGGGTGCAGTCGGCGCCTGCCCGCTCGCGGGCGGCTCGGGTTTCGAGATCCGTTCGAGCGCGGCCGGCGACGTAAAGACCGCGCGTGTGCTGCCTGATCTCGCGACCTGTGCCGCCTCCCTGCGCGAGTTGCTCGATCCCAACGATCGGCGTCACCGCTACCCGCTCACCAACTGCACGCACTGCGGCCCGCGCTTCAGCATCGTGCTCGCGCTGTTCTACGACCGGCCGCGCGACGATGCGCGGGTTCGCGATGTGCACTGCCTGCCGTGCAGAGTTCGACGATCGGCGCGATCGGCGGTTCCACGCCCAGCCCAACGCCGGCAAGCGGCAAAATGGTGCGCGTTCCTGCGGATTTGAGTTGACGTCACTCTTGTCCAAATTAGGAATCGCGCGTTCTGCCGTTTCGCGGGTTTAGCCGGATGAGCCTCCTGAGGTAGCGTGATGTTGAGGTTTGCCAACTTCAGCAGCACGACCAAAGGAGGCCCAGCCGTGAATAGATTCTGCTCTATGTTCAGTCAGATTCTCAAGGTGTTTCCTCGACTCGAGTTCGAAGCGGCCGTCAAGCGGACCCGCGCCGAGCGCCATGCGCGCGGCTTCGACTCGTGGGACCAGTTCGTGGCGATGATCTTCTGCCAGCTCGGCCGCGCCCATTCGCTCCGCGAAATCTGCGGCGGTCTGGCGAGCTGCGAGGGGAAGCTCAAGCACTTGGCTATGACCGGTGCGCCGTCCCGCTCGACACTGGCGTACGCCAATGCTCATCGCCCCTGGGAGCTGTTCCAGGACGTCTTCTACCAATTCCTGGCGCGTTGCCAGCCGCTCGGCGAGGGCCGACGGAAGTTCCGGTTCAAGAACAAGCTCATGAGCCTCGACTCGACCGTGATCGATCTGTGCGCGACGCTGTTCGATTGGGCGAAGTTCCGCAGGACAAAGGGCGCGATCAAGCTTCACCTCCTGCTCGATCACGACGGCTATCTTCCCAGCCTCGTCGTGATCACCGAAGGTCGCTGCCACGATGTGCGAGTCGCCCGAGAATTGAAGTTCGACCCGGGAACGATCGTCGTGATCGATCGCGGTTACGTGGACTACGCGTGGTTCGGACGCCTCACGGCGCAGGGAGTGTTCTTCGTTACACGCATGAAGGACAACGCCGTTTACGAGGTGGTCGAGAAGCGATCCGTCCCCGATCGCGGGTTCGTGATCCGAGACGAGGTGATCCGGTTGACCGGACTGCAAGCGCACAACGACTGCCCGTGCTTGCTCCGCCGCATCGAGTACATCGCGGAGGACGGACGCGCGTTGGTGTTCTTGACCAACCACCTGACCTTCGGGCCCACGACGATCGCGGCGATCTACAAGGACCGCTGGCAGATCGAGCTGTTCTTCAAGGCGCTCAAGCAGAACCTCAAGATGAAGACGTTCGTGGGCACCACAGCCAACGCCCTGAAGATCCAGGTCTGGACGGCCCTGATCACGATGCTGATCCTGAAGTACCTGCAGTTGAAGGCGACCTTCGGCTGGTCGTTGTCCAACCTGGTTGTATTGTTGAGGATGAACCCGTTCACACATCGCGACTTGTGGGCCTGGATCGATGCTCCGTTTGAAGAATCTCCACCCGTCACGGCGCTCGAACAGCCGGTCTTGGCGTTCGGCTAAGTTGGACAGCAGCAGGGGGGGCCTGGTCGTGGTACCCAGCATGAACCCGTCCAAGTATCGAGGAAATCCGAACCAACCGACCGCGGGGTCAGGCTAATTTGGACAGCAGTGGTGTCGACTCAAATCCGGCAACCCGCTAGGCTGTTGGTGGAGGGTTCCACAATGCGCTGCGCCTTCAAAGGTATTCCGTCGATCCTCACGTTTTCCGTTGCCCTGTTCTTCGGGCCAGGAATCCTCGCCCACCGGATTCCATCGACTTTGGAGCAACGGATTGGGGGCGCAGACACCATCGCTGAGTTTGTCGTCGAGGGAGTCTCTAGCCGACGCCTCACATGGAACGGACCGGAGGCTGTCGGCGGCATCTTCACATTCGTCGATCTTCGGACAGTCGAAGTATTCGTCGGCAAGGCCGAGCCGACGATGACCATCCGGGTGCCCGGCGGCGAGATTCCGGGCGAGGATGCGGAGTACTTCGGAGACTACCCGATCTTCGAGACCGGCGAGCGTGTCGTTCTTCTATTGAGTGATGATGCCCTACCCAGCGATGGTACAGCCTATGCCCTTATCTAC
>JANNRU010000205.1:0-4157 GCA_031401755.1 Acidobacteriota bacterium
CGCCTCGGCGGGATGCTGCGCTACTACCATCGAAACGCGGCCTAGCATCTTTGGGATTTTGCACTCCGCCTTGCGGCGACCGCTCGGCGCCGATGCTCACCCATGTTCACAACACTCGCGACTCGACTGGAACATGGGCCGAACTCCGCGAGGTTACCGAACAGCACACTCGAACTCCCCGTCGACGGAACCCTGATCTAGCCGCTGTTGGACCTCGGATCAAGTGTCGGGCGAATAAATTGACCAGACGCTATCCTCCTCCCGTCTTCTCCGCGATGAACAACCGCTTGGCCGGATCCCCCGGCACATACGCCATCGCGAGCGGCTGATCGAGCTTGTCGGCCACAACGAGCAGCTTCACCCGCTGGCCCAGCTCGGGTGAGACCGGGGTAACGCCCAGCGCCAGTGTCATGACGAAGGCCAGGGGAGGGAGGGAGGCGATCATGAAGAACCTCACGATGGGTCGGTCGCGCCAGCCCGCGTAGTGTCCGTCAGGTCAGGCTGCAGCGCCGCTCGAGTCGACGTCCTGACGGCCAGATATCACGACCGATGCAGCCGCTCCATCACCGCCCGCACCGTCCCGCTGAGCCCCTCGGGGTCGTGCGCAAGCTCGAGTTCACGCGTCGTTGCCTGCGCTTCGAATGCGGCCACGCGCGCATCGGGAGACAGATCCCACCACGAAGGCGGAGCGACGGTGCGGCCGTTCGCGTCGCGATCGCGCCACGCCGCGGCGGTCGATTCGATCAGGAGGTCGAGGTCGTCGCCGTTCATGCGCCCTTCCGTTCGAGACAGTCGGCCACCGACCTGCGCGCGCGGACGACGTTCTGGAGGAACGTGTTGACCGCCATGCCCAACGACGTTGCGAGATCGCGATCGGCAAGCGTGTGGCCGCCGGACAGCCGCGCGAAGAGTGCTTCGCGCGGCTTGCCACGGAGCCGCCCGAGGCAGTCCTTGATGGCGCGCAGCAGACCCGGATCCGCCGGCGGGGTCGGGTCCACCGAAGGCTCCGCCGACGGATCGAGATCTTCGAGCGCCACGAGGTGCTCGTGCCGGGCGCGGCGTACCTCTTCGAGCGCCACGATCCTGGCGACACGAAGCGCAAAGCGCAGCGACGCGTTGTCCCCTTCGAAGACGCGCTCCGGATTGCGGCAGGCGATCCACATCCTGAGGAAGGCTTCTTGCATCGCCGATTCGACGTCAACCGCCCGGGCGAACCGCCGGAGGCTCGCTCGCAGGGGGCGCTCGACGAGCGCCATCCAGCGAGCGAACCTCTCGACGCGTCCGTCCCGGGCTCCTGCAAAGGCAACGTCGATCTCGGTCACGCGGGTGGTCCCACCGTCAGCGTGATGCTCCAGTGATCGCCCCACGACAGTTCGATCGTGTCGCCCGGTCTCCAGCCGGAGGGGCGGCGGATGCCGAGACGGAGCAGCAGGCCCTGGGCGTGCGGCCCCGCGTGGGTCGACCTGGAGAAATCCAGCGCGCAGGTTTCGCTCGCGCCTCCGTCGATCGAGACCTCGACCTGTCGGACGGGGCTCATGAATCCGGCATCGGGGGAGGCGTACTCGATGATCAGGAGGTCGCCTTCGACTGCAAGGACGCAGGCACCTTCGATCGGAGTCGGGATCGATGCGCTGGGGCGCCGTGAAAAGGCGCCAAGGAGTCGAGAGATGGTTGACGGCCTGACAGAGCTGAGATGCAGATCGTAACCGGAACCGGACTCCGTCAACCCGACTCGATTCTCGAAGAAGAAGTCACGGTCGTCACCGGCTTCCAACCCCAACGACTCGGCCGACATGTACGCCGGCAGCTCCACCGCGAGTGTCTCGCTGCGCCGCGGTGCGGTCGGGTCGACCGTGGGCGCGTCTGCGATCGCGACGAGGCTGGTGGCGCGGCTGGCGATGCGGTGGCGGAGCGCAATGTGCAGCACGCGGTCGGTCGAGTGGAGTCCGGACATCTCGAGATCGGCGATCGTCTCCCTTCCGTACATCGCCCCGATGGGCACGGTGGTGGCCGTACCCGTGCTCTCGCCGCGCGGTGGAACGGCGATCCGCCAGGTCCACGGTTCAACCTGCCCGGCAACCCGCCCTGAGACTTCGATCGTTCCGCCTGCAGGCAGAAGCTCGAGCGCCACGACGAGCGGCTGGCCGGCCAGCACGTCGCGCGGCCGCGAGGGGGCGACACCCTTCAACGACCTCGAGGCAATCCACACGTCGGTCAGCACCGGCCGGGCGGTTGCCGCGATCAGACGCTTGACGGTGGACGGCACCTCGGCGTCGCCGCACACGAACGACTCGACACCGCGCCCGGCGCGAGCGGCCCGCAAGGTGAGCGTGCGGTTCGGCGCCGCGCCCACGCCGACGGTGTGAAGCCGGGCGCCGTCGGGGAGGCTGCTCAGGATTCGAGAGACGACCTCGTCCTCGAAGCCGATCTCGCCGTCGGTGATCAGCACGACCTGGTGCTGCGAGTCCGGGCGCAACGGCTGAAGGGCCGCGATCACGGCGTCGACCATCTCCGTGCCGCCGTCGGCTCGAACGCCGGTCAGGTGGTTCAACGCCTCGTGCACGCTCCTGTCGTTCGCTCCCACGATGCCGCCGGTGAGCGAACGGGGCTCTCCCGAGAAGACGATGATCTCGAATCGGTCGCCGTGGCCGAGCGTGTTCACCAGCCCGGCCGCCACGGCCTTGCCCCACGCAATCGGCGTCCCCGACATCGACCCGCTGGCGTCGAGCAGGATCGTCAGATCGCGCGCGAACTCGGTCTGGGCGACGCGCGGCGGCGTGATCGTCAGCAGCCCGTAGCGGCCGTCGTCACCCGCAAGGCCCGGCCCCTCGACCAGGTGCGCGCCGATGTCGCGGCTGGCTGCCGGCCAGCGGACGACGAGATCGCGGTCGAGCGGCATCGCCTCGACGGCGCGCACGACCTTCTCGCCCCCCTCGACGGTCGTAAGCTGTAGCTCGACGCGCGTCGGGAGCGTTCCCGGGGAGCCGGCGCGATCGATCTCGAGCCGGTCCGCGTCGGGCACGCGCCCCGCCGCTCCCTGGTAGCGAACGCCGACCACGGTCGGGAACCTGTACTCCCACTGCGCTCCTTCCTCGCCGGCGCCGATCAGGAACGCGAGCGGGTGAAGAAGTTCGATCGCGATCTCGGCGGTCTGCCCCGCGGGAAGCGAACCTAGTCGCTGCGTGAAGGTGTCGTCGCGGTCCTGTTCGAGCAGCGCCGCCGACCGGCCTTCGAGCATCGCCTTCTGGTAAGCGGCCCTGGCCGCTTCGCGGGAGCGGACCTCGCCGCGGATCGTGCGCTCGCCCAACCGCATCGTGTAACCGATGACCGCTCCATCCGCCGGGAGCGGCAGCGTGTAGAGAACCTCGAGCGGCTCCGCGTACGGGTTGCGGTAGGTCTGAATCAGCGTCGAGCAGCCGATCCCGCCGGACGCCTCCGCGGTGATCCGCGCCGACTCCAAGGGGTAGGTTCGGCCGTCGATCGAGACCAATCCGGCGTGGCGCGGGGCCGCCGGGACTTCCATCGCATGTGACCTGGGCATCTCCATCCTCCCGCCGCCCGAACGCTGGCCCCATTGTGCTCCGGATCGTTCCGGTGGGACCGCCTGGCGGCTCCAGAAGGACATGACGGGGGGAGGGAGTTGGTGACAGGAAAACTTTGCTACTTGGGAGGCTGCACCATCGCCATGGAGGTCCGCGTCGTCCGTGGTGTCCAAGTACTCGAACGGCGGTCGCACGGCCCCACTCTACAGAAAATCGCGGTGAATTTGAAGCTTCCATCAAGTCAGCGATCCGCCCTAGAATTCGCCCGTGGCCACCACCCTTCAACCCTGGCAGGTCCTGCTCGCCGCGATGGCCGGGCTGGATCAACCGCCACCAGCAGGCCGCGATCGATTACCTTCGAGAGGAGAACCGAATCCTGCTCGAGCAGCTCGGGGAACGCCGACTGCGGCTCAACGATGAACAGCGCCGACGGCTGGCTGTTGCTGGCAAGGCAGCGGGACGACGGGCGCTGGCCGACCTCGCCTGTCTGTTTTCTCCCGACACAATCCTGGCCTGGCACCGTAAGCTCGTGGCCGCCACGTGGGATCAGAGCAAGACGCCGCGCGGACCGGGCCGTCCGGGAGTGATGAAGGAGATCGAGCGACTCGTCCTCCG
>JANNRU010000206.1:0-10778 GCA_031401755.1 Acidobacteriota bacterium
AAATTGGATACCGGGCCGCCGATCTCTGCGCAGCTCCGGGAACCAAATCGTTCACGCTCGCGGACCGACAGGCACCTCCGGGCATGGTCGTCGCCGTCGATCGCCATGCAGGTCGCCTGAATCGTCTGCGACGCGAAGCCGAACGCCTGCGACTGCCGTCACTGCATCCGATCCGCGCCGACGCGACCCGGCCTCTGCCGCTAGCTCCCGGATTCGATAGCGTGCTCGTCGACGCACCCTGCACGGGAACGGGGACGCTGCGTCGACATCCCGAGATCCGCTGGCGACTGCGTCCCGAGGACCCCGCACGGTTATCCGAGGTCCAGGTCGCGCTGCTCGAGCGCGCCGCCGAGATCGTCGCTCCCGAAGGGCGTCTCGTCTACTCGGTTTGCTCGATGGAGCCCGAGGAGGGAGAGGGCACTCTGCGAGAGTTCCTCGAACGACACCCGGAGTTCTCGGTCGCGCCGATCGACGGCCTCGTCCCACCCGAGTTGATCGGAGCGGATCATTGCATGCGGACGACACCGGTCGACGGGATCGACGGTTTCTTTGCGGTGGCTCTGGTACGGCGGCCCCGACGGCGTTAGGCTGGAGCGATGCGAATTTACGCAGCGAGCAAGACGGGTCGGCGCGCCTACAGTTGAGCGCACCCGACGCACGGCCGGCGTATGTTCGCGCGCGGGAGGGCGCGCGGTCAAGACTTTGGAGAGTCCTCTCGTTCGTCGCCTGGCTCGTGGTTGGCGGGATTCTTTTCGGGGTCGTATTCGTCGGGTCCTTCTATTTTGCGATGAGACGTGAATCGCGTTCGACGGAGGTCAAGGTGCCGGAACTCGTGGGTCTGCGGGTCGAGCAGGCGCGCACCGCCGCGGCCCCGCTCGATCTCGTTCTCGATGTCGTCGAAGAACGAAACGATCCGCGGATGGCGAGCGGACACGTGCTGGATCAAACACCGCTCCCCGGTTCGTCCGTACGACGGGGACGAAAGGTCAAGTTGGTACTCAGCCTCGGCGGCCGCGTGTTGCGCGTTCCCGAGCTGTCGGGAAGCCCATCACGAACGACAGCCATCGAGCTGGCGCGCCAGGGTTTCGTGGTCGGGAACGAGGCGCACATTTACGACACCACGACCGCTGCGGGCTTGGTTATGGCACAGGTTCCGTCGTCCGGAACCCCGGCGGTGCCCGCGACGCCGGTCCACCGACTCGTTTCGCGCGGCCCGCGCCCCGCGGTCTGGGTGATGCCCGACTTGACCGGGCGGTCGCGGGACGAAGCGGAAAATTGGATAGATCTCACTGGATTTCGACTTGGCGCCGTGCGCCAAGTGTCGATCGCTGGTCGTCCGCGCGGTCGGGTCGTCGGACAGGCGCCGCTCGCCGGCCACCCCGTGGAGTCTCGGGGGGTCGTTGAGTTGAGCATCGCCGAATAGCAGGAGTAACGAAGATGGGAGCAGTGGTGGCGCCATCGATTCTCTCCGCCGATTTTTCTCGGCTGGGTGCCGAGATCAAAGATGTCGAGGCGGGCGGTGCGGCGATGATCCACGTCGACGTGATGGATGGTCATTTCGTCCCGAACTTGACGGTCGGTCCCGCAGTGACCGCAGCCGTACGCAGGGTGACCCAGCTACCCGTTGATTGTCACCTGATGATCGCTGAGCCAGCGCGTTACGCGGCCGCGTTCGTCGAGGCCGGCGCCGATTTGGTGTCGGTCCACGTGGAGGCCGATCCGCACCTCCACCGAACCCTTGGTTTCATTCGCGGGCTGGGCGCCAAGGCCGGGGTCGCGTTAAACCCGTCGACGCCGCTCTTGGTATTGCGCGAGGTTCTCGAAGTTGCCGACTTCGTGCTGCTGATGTCCGTCAATCCCGGCTTCGGTGGTCAGACGCTCATCCCGGCGGTCTTGCGTAAGGCGGCCGAGTTGCGCGAGTGGGTCGATCGAGAGGGACTCGACACGCGAATCCAGATCGACGGTGGCGTCGATCTGGACAACATCGAGCGAGTCGCAGCTTCCGGCGTCGACATGATTGTCTCCGGATCGGCGATTTTCGGTTCCGCCGACCCGCGTGCAGCGACCGAGCGGATGGTCGCACGTCTGGCGGAATTGGCCGAGAAGGCAGAGCATGGACAGGAGATCTGAGTCTCCGCAGGACCGGTTGACGCGGGTCGAGATCCGGGTGCGCTACCCCGAGACCGACCAAATGGGCGTCGTCTACCACGGACACTATCTCGTGTGGTTCGAGATCGGTCGGACCGAGTTGATGCGCGAGGCCGGTTGCCCTTACGGTGAGCTCGAGTCTCGCGATGGAGTTTTTTTTCCGGTCGTCGATCTCCGGGCGCGCTACCATGCGTCGGCCCGTTACGACGAGAAACTCCTTGTCGAGGCCAGAATTGAAGAGATCGGGGGAGCCAGCGTGCGATTCGGATACCGAATCCTGCGTGCCGGAAACGGCCGACTCCTAGCCACAGGCCAGACGACTCACGCCGCTGTCGGACGGGACGGAAAGCCGATGCGACTACCGCTCGGCCTGGCTGCGCGGCTCGCCGAAGGGGTCGGATCCAAATGACCCGCGTTCGGTGCCGCAATATCGGATTTCGGCTATCTGTCGCCCTGCTTCTGGTCGGCGTGGTGGGCTGCGGAGCCAAGGAAAAGAGGCTGCGCGAGCTCGAAACGCTCGACGCGAACCCACGAATTCGTTACGAACGCGGCCTCGAAGCGCTGGCCCAGGGCAAGCAGTACAAGGCCAAGACGATTCTCGAGCGCATCGAGTTCGCGGCCGAGGACGAGCAGCGTGTCGAGCTCGAACCCTTGGTCCGCATGGCCATCGCCGATATGACCTTCTACCAGCCCGGCGATCTGTCACTCATTGACGCGCGCAACCTGTACCTCGATTTCGTGACTCTCTACGGCGAGCATCGGCTGGCGCCCTACGCTCAACTCCAAGCTGGGATGTGTTCGATCAAGACGATGCGCCATCCGACCCGCGATCAAAGCCCGACGAGCCAGGCGCTCTCCGATCTCGCCGTGGTCCTCCGCCGTTGGCCGGCGACGTCGTGGGCCAGCGCCGCCGAGACCCTGATGGTCAAGGCCCGGGCCAGCATCGCCGAGAGCGAGTTTTTGGTCGGGGAGTATTACCTCGATCGCAAGGCCTACGGGGCGGCCACCGACCGATTCCGGGGGTTGCTCGAAGCGTTTCCGGAGTACGAGGAACGCCCGAAGGTCCTCTGGTATCTGGCGCGCGCGCTGGCGCGCTCGCTCCAGACCGAACAGGCTCGGGAAGCGTTGGACACGATCGTCGTTGAGTACCCGCAAGGTCGATGGGCCGAACAGGCACGTCGGGAGTTGGCCCAGTTTGCGAGCGCCGCTTCTGCCGTGGAGGAGAGTTCCCGATGAGCGCCGTCGACGCCCGATCAATCGTGGTGCTGGGCGCTGGGCGTGTCGGCGGATTGATCGCCCGCGATCTCGCGACCGACCTGAATCTGGCAGTGACCGCGGTGGATCGCGACGGCGCGGGACTCGCCCGTTTGGCCGCGGCATCGCCCCGGCTCTCCACCCGGGCGTTGGATCTCGGTGACACGCGGGCGATCGCGCAGGCCGTGGCCGACGCCGACGTCGTGGTCGGGGCCGTGCCCGGCGCGCTTGGGTGGCAGACGCTGGCCGCGGTGATCGAGTCTGGGTGCGCGGTCGTCGACATTTCGTTCATGCCCGAGGATCCGCTGAGGCTGGATGCCGCCGCGCGGGCCCGAGGTGTTACCGCGGTCGTCGACTGCGGTGTTGCGCCCGGCATCTCGAATTGGCTGGTCGGCCACGCCGCCAGCGAGTTGGAGACGGTCGAGGTCGTCGATATCGTGGTCGGCGGTTTGCCGTTCCGGCGGGTTTGGCCCTTCGAGTACCGCGCGGTCTTTTCTCCCGCGGATGTGATCGAAGAGTACACGCGGCCATGCCGGATGCGTGTCGGCGGGCAAAATCTGGTCGTGCCGGCGCTCGGTGGTGTGGAGCGGTTGGAGTTCGACGAGGTGGGAACGCTCGAGGCCTTCGACACCGACGGACTGCGTACTTTGCTGCACACGATCGCCGCTCCGACCCTCCGCGAACGGACCCTGCGCTGGCCGGGGCACGCCGATCGTATGGCTTTTCTGCGTGACGCGGGCTTCTTCGACACCACGCCAAGATCGCTCGCCGATGGTACGCTAGTCGCACCGCGAAGCTTGACCGAGCGCGTGCTCGAGGACGGGTGGCGCAGAGACTCAACCGACGACGAGTTCACCGTCCTGCGCGTGACGGTGAGTGGAACCGTCTCCGGCCAGAAGCGAACGATTGTGTGGGATCTGTTCGATCGTACCGATCGGGAGACCGGGGAGACGTCGATGGCCCGGACGACCGGATTTCCGTGCGCGATCGTCGCCCGCTGGCTGGCGGCCGGTTTGGACTGCGGCCCGGGGATCGTCCCGCCGGAGCGGCTCGGGGCCGATCCGAGACGGACCGCGGAACTGGTCGCCGAGTTGCGGCGCCGGGGCGTCGATCTACGCCGTCGGCCGGACTGAGATCGATCCCCCACCGCCGTCGGGATCCCGACACCGAGCGCCACGGACGCCGAAAACCCTCAGCAATTCCTAACGTTCCGAGCGTCGCGCCCTGGTACGGGCGTTGCTTTGTGTTCCGCTGCCATGGTCCTCGTTGCGACAACCCGTGTGGGGAGCCTCGCTCGAACTGAGCCCGGCTGCGGCTACTCACAGGAGCTCTTGGCCGAATTGGCGGCGAATATCCCGCAGGGGCTTTCCTCGGGCGCGATTCGTTACCGCCGCATCCTGATTCCTTTACTGGTCGGAGCGAGCGATCTGTTCATTCTTCGCGAAGGGTTGATCGCCCACGCGCTGCGCATGCGCGGCGCGGATGTCGCATTCGTGCTCTGCGATGGGCTTCCGGTTTGCGACGCGCGAACGATCGACAACGATCGGCCGGATGCTTGCACCGCCTGTTTCGGGAGAGGTGCTGATTCGCTCGTTCGTTTCGGCCATTCGACCTATGCGCTCTCGTCGTTCATCGATCTGGGTGTCGCGCGCCGGTTGTGGGATCGCGCGCGCGAGCGTCCTGCAGAAGCGCTGTTCTCCGATTGGTACGCTGGTGTCGACCTCGGCCCGTTCGTCTATGCTTCTACCTTGCGCTATTTTCGATCCGGCGGCTTCGATCCGCAATCGCCGGCTCAGCGGATCAAGGCTCGCGAGTATCTCGGCGCGGCGCTCGTCCAGACCGAGGCGGCACGCCGAGCGATCACGATCCTCAAACCGGATAAAGTCTTTTCTTCACACGGGATCTACGTGTCGTGGGGGCCGTGGGCCGGCCTTTCGGCGGCGATGAACATCCCCTACGACAGCTATGGTGGAGCGTGGCGCCGCAACACACTGATCGCGCAGCATGATCAGCCGCGAGGCTTTCACTGTGACGATCTGTGGGAGCGGGTTCGTGATCGGCCGCTGTCCGCGCAGCAATGCGCAGAACTCGATGTCTACCTGGCGACGCGAGAGGACAATTCGGCCGACTTCCTACGCTACTTCGATGGCGTCGATCGTGATCTGACAGCCTTGTATTCGCGCCTCGGAGTGAATCCGGCAGCCTTCGAGCGCCGGACGGCGATATTCACCAATGTCGCCTGGGATGCAGCGCCCTTGCGCCCGCAGGGCGCGTTTTCAAGTCCGTTCGACCTCGTCGAGGCCGTGATCGAACGGACGCGGCATCATCCAAAGACGCTGCTGCTGATCAAGGTGCATCCCGCCGAATCGCGCCATCTCGAAGCGACTTCGAGCGAGTGGACCATGCGAACCGTCATCGAGCGACGCATCGGAACGCTGCCGGACAACATCCGCTGGATCGGTGCCGACGACAACGTGAGTAATCTTGCGCTTTACCGTACGATCGATTTCGGCCTCGTTCACACATCATCCGTGGGGCTGGAAATGGCGCTCGCGGGCCTGCCCGTGCTGACGCCGGCAGCCGGTGCGCACTACGACAAACCGGGGCTCGTCGCCGCCATCGGCGATCGCGGCGACTATCTTCGACGGCTCGATCGCTGGCTCGCGGCGGGGCCCGACTTCAGTCCTGATGTCGAATCTGCGCGACGATACGCCTACACGCTCTACTTTCGCAAATCACTTCCGTTCGAGCCTGTCGACGTCATCGGCTGGAGTCCCGAGTCGGTCCGGATTCGGTCCCTCGCCGAGCTCGCCCCCGGACGATTTCGGGGTCTCGACGCGCTGTGCGACGGAATTCTTCTCGATAGCCCATTCGCCGTCGCGGATGGGACCGCATGAGCACCTTCGCGGACGCGCCGCAGTCCGAGTGCCGGCCGTGAGTCGAGCCTCGCCCGAACGAGTCGACTCTGCTCGCCCCGCGGAACACGGCCGACCGCTCGTGGCCACCCCGGTCTCGCGGTTGTTCTGCGATCCGGTCGCTGCAGTTCGGCTGGTCGAGCTATCCGATGCGCTAGAGCTTCGTGATCTGGCGCGCGTCGCACTCCCGGACAGCGAGTTACCGCTGCTCTTCCACTGCGAAGCGAGCGTGATCGCACCTCTCGACGAGCGATTCGTCCGTGAGTCGATCGAGCCCTTGTGCGTGAGCGGGCGGCTCCGGCTGGTCTCGTTTCATGCGGCGTGTTGTTACCCCCGCGCTGAAGTCGTCGACGGGATGTTCGTGCCGTCAGGGAAAACCATGGCGCGCGACGAAATGTTGACCAACGCTGCCCACAACCTAGGATGCCTACGCCGGTGGCTTCCGCCATGGATCGAGATCGCCATCGAGAACAACAACTGGTTTCCGGGGCCGGCCTACGAAACGGTGACCGACCCGGAATTCTTGAGCGAACTGTGTGCGAGCAGCGGCGCTTGGCTCCTGCTGGATCTGGCCCACGCTCGGATCACCAGCGGTAACCGTGGAATCGATGCCGATCGCTATCTCAGAGCACTTCCACTCGAGCGCGTGATCCAGCTGCACCTGAGCGGCTATCGGCGCTCGGGAACCCTCTGGCGTGACACCCACGCGGAGCTCGACGACGAGCAGTGGCAGGACGCTCGGCGGGTTGTCGGACTCCTGCCCCGACTTCGGTGGGTCACGGTTGAGTATTACGCAGACCCGAGAGTGCTCGAGCAAATGATCATCGCGGCGCGATCGATCACCGGGGGGGACCATGAAGTCGTTCTTCGTTGACGGACGAGAAATCGGCGAAGCCGTTAGGACTTTCATCATCGCCGAAGCAGGAATCAACCATGAGGGCGACGCCGGCGTCGCGGAGCGAATGATCGTCGAGGCTGCAGCCACCGGCGCCGACGCGATCAAGTTCCAGACCTACCGCGCGGAGCGTCGCGTCGACAGAAACAGCCCGATCTTCGGGGTGCTCCGCCGCTGCGAGCTCTCCGGGTCAGTTCATCGGCGCTTGGCGAAAATCGCCCGAGACGAAGGGATCATCTTCTTTTCGACTCCGTTCGATCACGAGGCGGTAGATCTGCTGGAGAGTCTCCAAGTCTCTTTGTTCAAGATCGCCTCATTTGACCTGGTGAATCTGGCCCTGATCGCCCGCGTCGTCGAGGCGCGCAAACCAGTTCTGCTGTCCCGGGGGATGGCCGATTGTCGCGAGATCGACGCCGCGCTCGATCTGGTCGCGAGCGCCGGCGTCCCGGCCGCGTTGCTGCACTGCGTATCTTCCTATCCGACCCCGACATCCGAGGCCAACCTGCGGGCGATCCACCGATTGCGAGAGCGCTACGCCGTCCCGATCGGCTATTCGGATCACACCCTCGGGCTCGATGTCGCCGTGGCGTCGATTGCCGCTGGGGCGGTGATTCTTGAAAAACACTTCACGCTCGATCGCGAACGACCGGGTGCGGACCACGCGCTATCGCTCGACCCGCCCTTGCTCGCCGCCCTAGTGACCGAGGTTCGCGAGATGGAGGCGATTCTGGGGACCGGTGAGATCGGTTGCCGGGCCGTCGAGCGGGAGATCCTGCGCTACCGGAGGATTTCCTGAGCCGCTCGGCCACGATCGCGGAGTCGCTGTTTCAGCGGCTGGACTGGGATACCGAGTTCTTCGGTATCGAGGTGGCGCGCGTGGTCTCTGGCCGCCTGAACGAGCGGGAGGTCCGGGAGATCCTCGCCGCTTCCGCGGGCGAACGGATCGAGTTGCTCTACTTTCTTTGCGATTCTGGTGATACCGCGAGTGTCCGACTCGCCGAGCGCCACGGGTTTGTGTTGACCGGCCTGCGTTGCGAGCTGGAGCGCAGCCTCCAAACGAATTCGGATTCCACCAGGGCTTCAGCCGTCCGTTCGGCAGTCCGACTCCCCGACGCGGAGGATCGAGAGCCGCTGCTGGCGATCGCGCGCGATGCATTCGTGGACAGTCGATTCTTCGCTGATTCGCGCGTTCCGGACGAACGTGCACGGGCGCTCTATGCGCATTGGTTGGACGGCTGCCTGGCCGAGCCGGACGGGCGGGTCCACGTGGAGGGGTCCGTCGGCGATCCGGCCGGGTTCGTCGTCATCTCCGGCGCGGGGGCACCGACGGCAAAAATTGATTTGCTGGCGACCGCGGCGGCCGCGCGCGGGGGCGGGGTGGCGACACGTCTCCTCGTCGACGCGATCGGGCGCGTCCGGGCTGCCGGATCGCGGACGATCGAGGTGGTGACCCAGGGACGCAGTATCGGCGCGCTACGCCTCTACCAGCGCTGCGGTTTTTTGCCGAAGAAAACGGGACTCTGGTACCACCGCTGGTTCGATCGATGAGCGTGGTCGCGATTCTGCAAGCCCGGATGGGTTCGACGCGGTTTCCCGGGAAGGTGCTCGCAACCGTCGCGGGTCGTGCACTGTTCGAGCATGCGGTTGTCCGAGTCGCGCGATCGAGCGCCGTCAATCGGGTCGTCGTAGCAACGAGCGAAACGCCCGATGACGATCCGATCGTGGCCCATTGCGCGGTGCGCGGAATCGACTGCCGGCGCGGGAGCCTCGAGGACGTGCTCGACCGCTACTACCGGGTGGCCGCCGCGGTTGGCGCCAGTATCGTCGTCCGATTGACGGGTGACAATCCGCTGGTCGATCCGAAAATGGTCGATCGGCTGATTCGATTCCGCGAAGAGCGAGCGCTCGATTATGCGGCAAACTCGCTTCCCGGCCGCCGGACAGTTCCCTACGGTCTCGATGTCGAAGTGTTCACCGCGGAGGCGCTCGGTCGTGCCTGGGCCACCGCGCGTCGTCCATCCGAACGCGAACACGTTACGATTGCGTTCTGGCGGAAACCCGATGAATTTCGAAGCGGCGTGCTCGATTGGCCGCGAGATGCCTCGAACTTCCGGGTGAGCGTCGATCATCCTGAGGATCTTGATGTGGTGCGCGCGATCCTCGAGTGGGAAACGGTCCGCGGTGCCCGCGTGGGTACTACAGAGATCGTCGAGTTCTTGGAGTCCCATCCCGAGATTGCCCGATTGAACTCGCACTTCGTGCCCTACGCCGGTTGGCGCTCGGCGCTCGACCTCGATCGCGCGCTGCCGTAGTTCCCCGACGTGCTCCAAGGTGGTGCCG
This sequence comes from Acidobacteriota bacterium, assembly GCA_031401755.1. Lineage (GTDB taxonomy): Bacteria > Acidobacteriota > Polarisedimenticolia > Polarisedimenticolales > Polarisedimenticolaceae > JANNRU01. The sequence continues at coordinate 9,553 of JANNRU010000206.1, forward strand.
AGCTAGTTGTTCATGGGCGGACAGTTGTGTCCGCCCGTGGCTGTCGGGTCAAGGAGAGTTCCGTTTTCAGGGGAGTCCGCGCAGGGACGTGCTTTGCGCAACGCAACGCGGCTCTCGGTGCAGCCGCGTCGGGTCCTACCGGCGAGGTTGGGTGACAGCGGCGGTCGGTCGCCACTTAGCCCACGAGACGACGGAACTCCAAAACACCGCTACTGTAAGTGGTCAACGGAGTCGGGTGATCCGTGCCGTGATTACCAGGGGATACTCGGGGTCCGCAATGCGAAGCTCCTCTTCGGTCAGATCTTCGACGGCCATGCCGTGCAGGAAAGCGACTGCGGCCAGCAGATTGCCGTGAGCGTCAATTCGATGATCGGAATCTGGGCAGTGATCGTGGATCAGGCGTTTCAGACTGTCCGGCGTGAAGCGCCAGTGGTCTTCGGGCTCGCGATGCAACTTGATGATCGAGGGCACGGTCACCAGCAACGCTCCACCGACCTTGATGGCGCGATACGCCGCGGCCAACGCCTTGCCGCACTCATGAATGTAGGGAAGGGTTTGAGTCAGCAGAAAACAATCGAAATAGTCTATCGGTAGGTGGCGTGGGGCAGTCAGGTCGTCGTGGATCGTCGCTCGCGCGTTTGTCCGGTCGATGTCCAGGATCACGACTTCCGTCAGCCGCGTTCCGCCGAACCTTCGGGAGTAGTCGTCGTTGAGTAGCTCGCACACGGTGCCGCGAATTCGCGCCGATTCGGCTTCGAGGAACGATTCGATGTAGAACCGATCGATCGGTAGGCCACGCTCGAAGCCCCAGTTTCGGCTGACTGGCTCGACTCGGCGCAAATCGTTCCACGGAACGGGCGTGTGTCGCTGCGGCGTTGCCGGTCTCTCCCGCTCAATTGTTGCCGAGGGAATCATCCGATCGAGAAAACGACGCCGTGACGCAGTGACTGCGGCGCCCAGTTGATCGCTGCGCAACTCGAGATGCAGCTTGATCGCCTCGCGCCGGTCGAGCATCTGGACGACTCGATCGCCGAACTCAGGCGGCGATATGCGATCGAGCTGGAGAGCCATCTCGGGCAGTTCCCACAGATCGGCCAGCCCGAGCATCTTCTGCTCGTAGTGCATGCCGCGGTACAGGCCGAGGTACGGAGTGCCGGCACTCAGTGCGAAAACCGCGCTGTGATACGAAATTCCAAAGGTCAGCTGCGAGCCGCCGAAGACTGCTT
>JANNRU010000207.1:0-4749 GCA_031401755.1 Acidobacteriota bacterium
ACCTCAACACCGGCCATTAATCGACACTTCAAATCCGACCATTAGGGTCGTGTCGGCCGAGACCGGTCAAGGTCTAGCTCACCGCTGTCTCCGCGCGCAAGTCGGTCTGGGTTTTGGTGCGCCAGCTCCGGGGTCCAAATCAGAAGATCCCGCTCCATCCGATCTCGCAACTCTCCCATGTACGTCCTCCTGGACGGCCACTTGGCCGAGGGTGACCCCGACAGTGGGGCGGCGAGGACTGTAGGGAGAAACGGTCGAAGGCAGGAAAAAGCGAAGCGGCATCGCCCGTAGTTAGGCGGCTGGATTCGAGACTTTTACCGCTTAGCGGTTTCGTTCAGCGCCAGTATTATCGGACGCTGGACCCGGGCTCGTACCAGAGTAGAGAACGGAACGGCGGCTTTTGGACTATCCGCAGAGTAGAACGAAGGTCGTGCCGCTCGACGAGGACGAGTCGCGGTATCGCGCTCCTCGTTCAGAAACTCGTCTGGCTGTTCTCGATGTCGTCCCTAGAAACGGGACCGCTGTCAATCCAGGGGTGGATTGCACTCGAGCGCGCTCGGGTCGACGGCGTAGATCGTCCCGGTAACCTCCCGTCGTTCCGGGTCCACGGCCTCGGCGATGTACAGGTCCGGACCGATCATGGTGATCGCACCCAGCCCTTGGGAGCCCGGCTCTCGCGGCCCCGCACACGTTCGGAGCACTTGCCCATCCAGCGTGACCTGTGAGATCTTCTCGTCCAACTCGCTGATGACCCACAAGAGCTTGAGGTCCCAATCGTAGACCATTCCGGCGGGCCTCAGCCCCGTGTGAAACGCTCGGACTTGCTCGCCCTCACGGTCCATCACAAGGACCTGATCGGTGTCGAGATCCCCTACGTACACATGGGTTCCGTCGTAAGCAAGAGCACCGCCCCGAAACGGGAGCGGAAACGCGTTCAGGGTCCGGTAATCGGTGGCATCGACTTCGTACAGCATTCCGTCGCCAGGCTTGCCGAGGTCGCTGATGAACAGGCTGCCCAAGCCATCGGCGACGATGTCGCTGGGGCCCGAGGCCGGGGCCTTGAACGTACGAACGATCTCTCCGGTGTCGGGATCCAGCACGAAGATCGTCCGGGTGCCACTGAGCTCCGTCGCGTAAACGAACTTCTCGTCGAAGGCCAGCCCGCTCGTCTGGTAACCGGGAGCCGCATCGGACGTCTCGGCGGGCGTGTGTACGGGGGCGGCAACGATCAAGAAGAGGACAACGGCCAAAAATCCGACGATCCTGTTCATGGCTTTCTCCCGGCGACGCCTTCCCTGCGTGATAGCGAAACAGGACTGGACCGTCCCCGCAGGAGGCGTGCGAGCCGCGAGTTTACTCACTGAGCCGTCGGCGCACCATGGACCACCGGAATTGCCTGGGCGCCAGCGAATCCCGCTCTCCAAGACGTCGCCCTGCTACGACCCGGGGCTTTCGGGGGACCTCCGGTTCAGCACGGTCGCAGAACGCCCACCGAGGTAGCGCACCTCAGGTCAGCGGGAGCCGCTCGCGACATTCGCGGGGCCAGGGCGGTCTCGGGCAGGTCGGCTGGCGACGCCGCGGGCGCGCGGTCGCTTTCTCGGGATCTCGCACTCCAACCTCAACCGGTCGACTTCCTTCTCGAGCCTGCGGATCTCGGCTTTTTCCGCGGGCTTCCGAACCCGCTGACTCGGATTCAGTACCGATTTTTCGTAACGCAACCGCGAGCCCTGAAGCGGGTTCGGATTCACATTCGATCGCCACGGTTGAGCAACAAAGGAACTGCTTCGATCTTTGAACTCGTGAACAGCGCCAGCCCGTGGACCTTCTCCGGCACGGGCCACGACCTGACGCGCACGCACCAGGGCTGTGTTGGTTTCCCGCACACCTGTCATCCAAGCTACGGGGGTCTGGCTATTACCCCGGCAGGCTTTGCTCTCCTGCTGAACACGTTAGCCTTCATTGGACACACCGAATATTTGGACACTACGAGGTGCAGAATGCCAACAGAGAACACTTGTTCTCAAGTGCGAAAGGCGGCCGTGACGTCGTTACATTCTTGCGGCGTCGGTCATGGGCCCGGAGCAGAGCCCAAGCCAGCACGGAAGCGACATGCGCGGTCCCCGGCCGTCGGAGTTGCTACGGCAGCACGAGATCCCGTTCCGGCTCAGCATCGACGGTGCTCTGCCAACTTCCCGCCGGACAATCTGGACGGACGAGGTAGTAAAAGCCAGATCCGGCGCCCGGTTGGGCGGCGTCCGAGAGTTCGCTCGCGTGCGGCAAGGCTTGCACGACATCGGTCGTGTATACCCCGACTGCGGAGAGCGGACCCCGAGCGTAGAGCACATCGATCGGGGTATCCCACTCAAACTTTTGCGCGCTCGTCGCCTGCAGGGTCCGTCCGAGCACCGCCGGCGCTTGCGTTGGATTCGGCATGTCGACGCAGTTGTCGCAGGCGTCGCCGACCTCGTCGCCATCGGCGTCTTGCTGGCCGCTGTTGGCCTGCGCCGGGCAGTTATCGATTGCGTCGACGAGCCCGTCAGCGTCGGTGTCCACCGCGTCCAGCGGGTCGATCTCGAAGATCCCGGTCGTATCGTCTGCTTCGTGAAAGAGGATCTCAGCCTTTCCGTCCCCGTCGTGGTCTCCGGCATCGAGGGGGAAATTCGTCAGGTGGACGGTCGTCCCGAGCCAGACTTCCTTCCAAGCATTGTCGCCCATATTCTTGTAGATGGAGACCCCGGTCTGCAGCACCAACACGATCTCCCGCTTGCCGTCCCCATCAACGTCCGCGATCGTGGCCCGGATCGGCGACTCCAGGTTCACCGGTCTCGTGAATGTCGTCACGACATGATAGGTATTGTCCCCAGTCGCTTCGAACAGATAGAGCAGATTGACGAAGGGGTCGCTGCCGGCCGAAATCGTCTTTAAGCCCCCGACAAGGAACTCTCGCTTCCCGTCGCCGTCCAGATCGCCCCCCTCCTCGAGCACCCCGGCGTTCACCGCCTGGCCGTCGGCGTGGATCAGGGTGTCGCTCCACACCTCAAGGAATGTATTGTCGTCCACGGCCTCCACAATGCGGCAAACCCCGGTTCGACAAAAGACAATCTCGTCGCGACCATCCTGATCGAGGTCGTTCATGACCTCCAGCGTCTGGAACTCCCCCGGTAGCGTCAAGTTGAAGATTTGCTCGTAACTGTTGTCTCCCGTGTTCTCGAACACGGCCAGTGCGACCTCGACAAATCCCGGGGCATAACCGCTGAAGGCAATCTCCGACTTTCCATCTCGATCCGTATCCGCAATTATTCCGCCGATGATTTGGCCGTTCCAACCGGGAGACTCCCAGACAAGGGTTGCCGTGGGATAGCCGTTGGAGGAAACACTCTCGTAGATCCCCAGGTAGCGTGCGCTTGCGACCCCGTACACCACGAGATCGCTCAAGCCATCGTTATCGGCGTCTCCGGCATCGCGCGGGATCGCGAAATCGCCATTTATAACGCCCGCCGACAGGTTGAGGCTGTGAGATAGGGAGAAGCTATTGTCTCCGTTGTTCTCGTAGATCTCCAATACGTAGGCCGGGCTTCCGCGACCGAGGACGAACTCTCGCATCCCGTCATGATCGAGATCGAAACCCTGTGCTTGCGTCAACACTCGCCGGTTCCACGGAACGGTGGCAATCCTCTCCACGTCGATCGGTCCCGCCGCTGCGACACACAAGACGACCACGACCGGCGCCAAGACCCAGTACACGCGGCGGCGATCGACTCTAGCCGGTTCGCCACCCCGACCCACCCCAGGACTCACTATTTCGTCTCCGCCCAGTGTGGATCTTCGTTACTCACCTCATCCCCACCCATGGTGAGGGGAGTCAAGTCTGAACCGGTTAGGGAGTCCATTATGTAGATGTCCCAGTCCCTCCCGACAACCGTACTGGCGAGCGTGCTCGCAAAAGTGATCGAGAGTCCGCCCGGAGACCACGACGGATAGTCGTTGCGGACGTTCGACGCGGTGGGCGTCAGCGTTTCTCCTAAATCAGCAAGGTCGTTCGCGCAGCAACCCTCGGTACACAACGGCATGCGGTAGATCTTGCGCCCCTCGTAGTTTCCCGGTTTGTACGCCGAAAAGACGATGTCCTGCCCCCCCCGCGCCGTCGGAGCGGCAACTCGGCCAATAGAACAACACTGCGCTGATGCTGGCGTCGCAAGCCGCCGGTGGGCCAGGTCCGGGATCGACGTTGTTGAAGCATGTCACCGCTCGCGCGAGCGGCGGCGTGGGACCGGGGAAGCCTTCACCATCCTGGCCCATGATGTGAATCTGGTAGTCCGTGCCCGGGTTACTCGGACACGAAGGAGGGAACGGGCAAGAGGGCGGCAGAACCGTACCGCAAGGCGCCTTGCCCAACAAATCTCGAATGAAGATGATCTCGTTCCCGCACCACTGTGGATTCTCGTCAGCGTAGGGATGATAAGTCAACCGCACGAGTTCCGTCCCGTTCAGTTTCACGCGGTAGATCTCGTCCTTGCCGTCCCGATCGCCGCGGAACACGATCCGGTTCGACGCGTAGGTCGTCGAGCCACAACTTGGCTCGTGCTCGTTGCTTCCTGGCGTGTTCGGCGTCAGGTTCGTTGGTGCACCGCTGCCGTTGAGATTGGCGACCCAGATGTCGAGATTACCCGGCGAGTCGCGGTCGCTCGAGAAGACCACCTTGCTGCCGCAGATGACGGGATACTCGTCTTCGGCCGCGTCATTGGTGAA
>JANNRU010000208.1:0-3509 GCA_031401755.1 Acidobacteriota bacterium
ATCGGCATGCGCACCTGGGGCGGGCTGATCGGGATCTCCGGCTCGCCGGGGCTGATCGACAACGGCGGGGTGACTGTGCCGACCTTCGGCTTCTACAACACCAAGGGCGAGTGGGATGTCGAGAACCACGGGGTCGATCCGGACATCGAGGTCGTGGACGACCCGGCGCTGATGGTCGACGGCGGGGACCCCCAATTGGATCGCGCAATCACCGAAGTCATGAAGGCGCTGCGGGAGCGACCGCCGACACATCCGCCGAAGCCGAAGTATCCCGTCAAGGCGGGGCGCTGAAGACCGGCATCCCCTGGCGGCGCCGACATCGTGGGTGCGTTGAGCGCGCCGTCAGGCGCTGTGCGACTACGAAGGGAACCTATCGATGGACTTTCTCCCCCGCAACTGCAAGGAGCACATGTCTGAAAGCGAATGCAGGAAGTGCGTTCAGTAACGCTTGCAGCAGCGCATGGTCGATCAACCGCCGCATGTCCTCTCCCACTGGAACGACGACATTCGGCACACACTCGGCCCATGGCTCCATGTGCTATCCGCTCACACCACTCCTGACCCAGATCGCAAGCAAGAAGAGGCCGGCTAGGACAGCGAGAGCGGTTGGGGACGACACCGGCACCGCGCCATCTGGCATCGGGCAGACGGTTGCGTTGTCGTTGGTGATGCAGCCTGCGGTGGCTTCAGACGCGGTGCCGTAGGTGTTAGCAATCCAAGTTTTTACACAAGGCGCCGAGTCATCGCGGACGTCCGTGAAGCTGTCATGGGAATCATTGCACCGAATCATGTTGCCACTAGACGGTCCCAAGCTCGATTACTTCCTTCGCGACTCGACCACACGCATTGTGGACATCCTTGGCCGCCCTAGTTCGCGATGGCGACGCCGCTGTTACCAGCACCATCCTGGCACGAGGGGCTGGATAGACTCTCGGCGGTGTCGCCGACGTTCCGCTCGGAACTCGAAGCCCTGACGAAGGTCGGTGCCTACTACTCCGACGACTTCACCACCCTCTCGATGCTGCTAGGAGAAGTCTTCTTTCATGAAATAGGCCCCAAAAAGCCAACCCGGGATCTGACCGGCGACTTTCTAGGAACCGTTCAGCCATTCGATCCAAATTCCAGTCCTCCCGGAACCTTCGAACAACAGTTTGGGGACGAATACTTCCATCTACCGTAACCCGGACTTTGATTGCGCTGAGTCGTACGATGTATTCCATCAATGCTGCGGAGCAGCATCCCGGAAAATGAGGATCCCACCATGGTCCACGTTGAACGACACCGTACCGCACAAATCGGCTGGCTCCGCGCCGCCGTCCTCGGCGCGAACGACGGCCTGATCTCGACCAGCAGTCTCGTCGTCGGCATTGCCGCCGCGCAGACCGGCCGCGAGCCGGTACTGCTGGCCGCACTTTCCGGACTGGTTGCCGGAGCATTGTCCATGGCAGCAGGCGAGTATGTGTCGGTCAGCTCCCAGTCCGACACCGAGCAGGCCGACCTGGCGCGGGAGCACAAGGAACTGGCGACGAGCCCCGATCACGAACGCGCCGAGCTGGCCGGTATCTACGTGGCCCGCGGGCTCACGCAGGATCTCGCCGGACAGGTCGCCGATCAACTGATGGCCAAGGACGCCCTCGCAGCCCACGCGCGCGACGAGCTGGGTCTGAGCGAGCTCACGCGCGCCAGACCGTTGCAGGCTGCCCTCTCCTCGGCGGCGGCCTTTTCCGCCGGTGCGGCGCCACCGCTACTGCTGGTTATTCTGCTTCCCCTTGGCAGTCTGACGGCTGCGGTCATGGGCGTGTCACTTTTGCTTCTAGTTGTCCTCGGAACACTCGCCGCTCGCCTTGGCGGTGCGCCGATTCTGCGCGGTGCCGTTCGTGTTGCATTCTGGGGCGCCATGGCGATGGGAGTGACAGCGCTGGTGGGCCGACTCTTCGGGACGGTAGCGTAGCGGCCGGCTGCCGGTGGCACATTTCAACTCCAGGCTGCCTGGGGAGACTTCCCTGGGGCGGTGGGAATGTTTGGGCGTCCGGCCTCGGGGTTTGTGTCAACCCCAAATAGAAATGTCGGGTTGGCGGCTGGCATCGGGCCGCCCTCTGGGGTTCCTTTCGGTCCCCCCCGAAGGGGGGACCCACCGGGTAGAACCGTGAGGATCCGACAGACTGGACGGTTTGCCCGTGAGGTGCACTTCGGGGAAGTCGGATCAAGGCGCAAGCACCTCGCTGCTCGCCGCCGCGACTCGGATCCGGTTCTTCTGCTGGATCGTCAGATCTCGATTCGCCAATCATTGACGATCGCGGCCTGCGTGACCCGTGGACGGTGGTCGAATTCGACTCGGCAGGACAACGGCTCCCCGGTGTGACGGATCTCGATGCGTCCGTCCTCATGCTCGTGGACACGACAGCGGTCGCCGACGTGATGGAGCGTCTCCGGCCGGGGCGCGTCGTGAGGGCTCTGAGGCACGCACACGAACCGCTCGTTGTAGTCGGCGAGGAACTCCGGCAACTAGCCGTTGCCGGCCTCCGATGTCGACGAGATCCTCGCTGGCTATCCCGTCCTCGAGAACATCCAACTGGCCATCGAATACGCCGCTTGGCTCGCGCAGGAGCAGGTCCACCTCGTGTAGGCCAAGGGGCGCCCATGAGGCTTCCTTGTGGACATGGGGCTGGACGTCTGCGTTGTCTCGTGGCTCCGCGAACAAGGGCACGCCGCTATTCACCTCCGAGAACACGGACTTCGACGACCTCCGAACGGCGAGATACTCAACAAGGCGATCGCCGACCGAAGGGTCGTTCTCGCAATCGATCTCGACTTCGGAGAAATCGCCGCGCTTGCCCGTACTGAAAGAGCGCGCGTCGTTGTCCTTGGTCCAAAGACAGGTTGAGTCGAATGTTGGTCAGGGTGGGTCGCGGGACGTTCGGGCTCGACACGGTGAACAACCCGGCGCTGGCGGAGTGCCTGCCCTGACAGTGCAAAGCCTCTCGGGGCGGTCCGCAATCGCCCTCGCCACCTTCTCGGCGGACGACCATAGCGGCCCCACCGCTGAATGCACTTCTTGGGTAGTCCCCGCCCCAGGAAGTCCGACGGGACAAGGCCTGGACCCAGAATCTTGCGAGAATCTTGGAGTCAATGCCTTGTGCGGTCCTCGGGGCTTCGCATTGTTAGCGGCGGGAAGCGGGATGGGTGGCCAATGCCAGGGCGAGGTGGCAGGTTTACGGCGTGAAATCTGCCATCGACGCAGCCGGCCGCGTTGTCATTCCGAAGGAACTGCGGGGCCGCCTAGGGCTACTGAGCGGAGGACCGATCGAGATTCGCGGGCGGGATGGCCACATCGAGGTCGAACTGGCTGCGACGCCCATGTCCGTGGTCCGACGGCCCGGCGGCGCCGACGCCGTACCCGACGAGAAGCTCACGCCGCTGACGGACGAGATCGTCCGTGACACTCTGGAGCGCACGCGACGTTGATCGCCGTCGATACCAACGCGGTCGTGGCCGCCTTCGCCTCATGG
>JANNRU010000209.1:0-18545 GCA_031401755.1 Acidobacteriota bacterium
CGACGCCCCAAGACCGGCACTTTCCGGGTAATTCAGGCGCTAACGTCGGCCTGGGTGCGGATCGGTCAACCCGTCGCCGAGGGGGCCCGTGACCCCGATCAGTCGCAGCCAGCGTCGGCGATGTCGTCGTCGGTCACGCCGCACAGGCCGACCGCACTCCACGTGCGCGGACCCTGGGTCGCGAAACCCGGATGGCCGGCTTCGCTGCCGGCATTGACCCAGACCAGGTTGAACCAGACGTTCGTTCCGGGGAATGAGACGCTCGCGCTGCCATCATGACCGACATCGCAAGCGGCGCCGACATCGCCCTGATAGGCACCGAAGTTCCCGAGGCTGCCCCAGAGCAACACCGCGTGGTCGCCCGAGCAGGTCACATTGTCGTAGGTCATCGTGATCGTCGAGCCCGGTCCCTTCCCCAGTCGCAACGGCGCGCCGGTGGCGCCGTCGGCGGCCGGTGGTGCTGCGGGGAAGTCGGCGTGGTCACGTCCGTCGAGCGCGACGGCTCCCGTGTTCGTCGGGTCGAGGAATGGGGCGAGTGCGCTCCAGGAGGGACCGAGTTTCGCGTATTCGTCCCACTCGAAGTCGTTGCAGTCGGTGCCGACACCTCCGGTCAGCACGCCGACGACGCGGTGATTTTCGTCCAGTAGCGCGGCTCCCGAGGAGCCTCCCTCGGTCACGCCGACATCGTAGTCGGCGACGCGCCAAAAATTCGGGCCCCAACCGTCCGGACAACCCGAAGGGGCGCAATCGACGATCGGGTCGTTTTCGATCGTGATCCGCTTCGGCTTGTCGTCCGGAAAACTGATGCTGGCGCCGCGAAGCGGCGGTGTGACACTTCGGCTCCAGCCGGCAAACCAGAGGTCGTAAGTGTCGTCGACCTCGGTGCCTGTCAGCTCCAGCAGTTGGATGTCGGCCGCCGCATTGTGAAAGAGATTCGTCGATCCCGTCGAATAGGTGTAAGGGGCATCGTGGGTGCCGCATCCGGAGTTCTCGTAGTTCCAGTAGTAGGTCATGGTCTGGGGGTCGGTCCAGAACTCGCAATGCTCCGCGGTCAAGTAGAGCAGGCGGTTGTCCGCTCGGGTATTATTAAGCATCGTGCCCGTGCAGATGAAAGCGCCATCGTAGCCTTCGGCCACCGCGCGCTTTTCATTCTGATAGGGCGCACCCTCGGGACAGTTGATGTCGCGCTGGCACCCGAAGCTGCCGCCCGGCGGCGGGGGTGTGACGGCAAAGCCCAGTGGGTCGCGAAAGCCGTGGGACACCGATTCGATCCGCAGCGATGCCGCGGCTGAGCCCGGCGGCAACCAGAGCTCGACCACGATCTCGTCACCCGGGATCATCGGAAGACCGAGGCGCTGATCGGCGCCGCCACGTCGGGTGGTGAAGGGACCGGCCACCCGGTTCTGCGAGCAGTCGAGGTCACCGGTTCGGCAATGGCCGGTGTAGGCGAAGAGTCTTCCGCCAAGGGGCAGGTCGAACTCGGCGAACTTGACGCTCAAGAATGTCGCGCCCGGGGAAGAGATGCGCAGGCGCCATAGGCTCGCGCCGTCTGCGAGCCGCTCCCACGTGCCCGCGTTCGTCAGGCCGAACTCGACCGGCACGGGCACGGCGACCCGATGCGGCCGCGAGCGCCCGGGGCGGTCGGAATCGCGGGCGAGGGCCGCCTCCACGTCGACCGCTGGCAGGCGAACGCGAGCGATGTCCGAGAGCGGCACGGCGGCTTGAATCGTACTCTGCGGCGCGGGCTCGGCGGCAGGCTGCACGGTGCCAAGGCTAAGCAGCGCGATCGATACCAGGCAAGACATGGATCATCCTCCGTGGGTCAGCCCTTTGGCTTGGGCTCCGCGCTCGGACCGTAGCGGACCAGCTGGAGGCCCGCGTCGACGATCAATCCGACCCCCGGAGCGTAGAGCTTGTATTCCTTCTCGTTGCCTTCGAGCGGATTCGTTTCGCGCACCCGAAGACAGCGACCGAACTTGCCGGCCGGGACGACGGCGGATTCGTTGATGCTGACGACCTCGGCGCGATCCATCGCGGTTCCCGGCGCTTGTTCTTGGTAGTGCTTCATCTTGACTCGGGGTTCGCCCGGCATGATCAGCCCGATTCTCGCACCGTTCACGCCGGCCTCCCACGAATCGGGACCCTTGCGTGCCACGCCGTCGTCGTAGAGCGTGGTCTCCTCACCGAGGTAATAGACGCTCGTTGTGTTCTTGCTGATCGCGAAGTAATTTCGCGAGACCTCTTCGAGCTCGCCATCGGCGGATTCCCGTTCCTCGACGATTCGGGTCTCGACCCCGTCGACCGCCTTGGTCTCGTCGAGGACCGTGATCACGAGCTGGATCGACCGACCGTCGTCCTGTCCCTCGAGGACCAACTGATAGCCCGGCTCGAGGATGAAGTAGGGGTTGCGGCCGGTCGGCACGAGATCGGTCTTTGATTCGCCGAACTCGGTCCGCCATCCCCTGGCCGCGACCGACAACGATGCGCTGACCAAGACGACTCCAACGAGTAGGATCTTGAATGCCGTCGATTGGAACATCGGAACCTCCCCTTGGGATCAAGGATTCGAGCCGTAGCATACGCCTCCTGACCTCAATTCCCAATAACCAGGCCGGGGTCGGCGCGCTCATCAAGTGATTGATGCGGCGCAAGGTGACCGTCGCTCAGAGCAACTCGTCGAGCGCCTGCGCATTGAACCCGACGAGAAGCGTCCCGCCTTTGAGTATCATCGGCGCCCGGTAGTGACCGGTTGGCCCGCGCAGGTCCGCCAGTGTTGCCTGGTCCGCGAGGATCTTCGTTGATCGCTGGCCTCTACAGACGATCACGTGCCTGACCCGGCCCAGCAACTCTTGCGCGTCGGAATCGCTGAACGGTTCTTTTCTTGCGGACCGCTCGCTGCGAACCTCAACTTTCCGTCGCTCGAGCACCTCACGGGTGCGTTCGCAACTGCTTCACGAACGACGGTGATAGTACAGATCGATGTTGCTCATTTCGTCCTCCGCGGTCCGGGGTCGGGCCGGTATTCGAAAATTCGCTGACTCGACTCGGGCGATTCTGGCACGCGAAATCGAGGCCCGCGGTCAACGGAGCTCGCCCCAAACGGTCAGCACCGCGGTGCGCCCTTCCGCGCGGTCGCGGTGCTCGGCCAGATAGACCCCTTGCCAGGTTCCAAGCAGCAACCGGCCGGCGCCGATCGGGATCACGAGCCCGCAGCCAAGGAGCGAGGTCTTGACGTGCGCCGGCATGTCATCGGGCCCCTCGGACGAGTGGCGATAGGGGAACTCCTCGGGCGCGATCGCGTCCAGGGATGCGCTCAGATCGGCTCGCACCTCCGGATCCGCGTTCTCGTTGATCGTCAGCGATGCCGAGGTGTGTTGCAGGAAAACGTGCAGTAGCCCCGCGCGAACTCCGGGCAACTCGGGCATCGCCGTGATGATCTCCCCCGTGACCAGGTGCATCCCTCGGCGGCGCGGCGAAAAATGTAGCGATCGTTGGAACCAGGAGGTGGCCATGAACCCCCCATGTTACAGAACCTGGGCTCCACCGCTGAGGCGGCGGGGCGACTGGTCGAAAGCCCTCGCGGCGACAATCTTGGTATCGTGATCGGCGTTCCGCGGTCCGGCGATCCGGTGCCGAGCGAGGGCGAACAGATGGCCGCGAGCAATACGCTTCGAACCCGCAAGGAGTTCCTGATCTTCGGCGCCCCGGCGATCGGGGACGAAGAGGTCCGGGAGGTCCTGGACAGCCTGCGTAGCGGTTGGCTCGGGACGGGTCCCAAGGTCGCCCGGTTCGAAGAAGAGTTTCGCGCCTACAAGCGCGCCGAGAACGCAGCGGCGGTCAACTCGTGTACCGCCGCGTTGCACCTGTCGCTGCTGGCGGCCGGTGTGGGTCCGGGCGACGAGGTCATCACGACGCCGCTGACCTTTGCCGCAACCGTCAACGCGATCATCCATGCGCGGGCCACTCCGGTGCTCGCCGACGTCGACCGGACGACGATGAACATCGACCCGCTCGAGATCGAGCGGCGCATCACGCAACGTACGCGGGCCATCGTTCCGGTGCACTTTGCCGGTCGGCCTTGCGCGATGGATCGGATCCTGGAGCTGACTCGGCGTCACGGCCTGATGCTGATCGAGGACTGCGCCCACGCCATCGAAACCGAGTGGCGGGGTCGGCCGGCGGGGACGATCGGGGATTTCGGGTGTTTCAGTTTTTATGTGACCAAGAACATCGTGACCGGTGAGGGCGGCATGGTGCTGGCGCGCTCGGCGGAGCAGATCGACCGGGTCAAGGTCCTCGCGCTGCACGGCATGAGCAAGGATGCCTGGCGGCGTTATTCCGATTCCGGGTACCGGCACTATCAAGTCGTCGAGGCGGGCTTCAAGTACAACATGATGGATCTCCAGGCAGCGATCGGGATTCATCAACTCGAACGAATCGAGTCGTACTGGCAGCGGAGGTGTGAGATCTGGCGGCGCTACGACGAGGCTTTTCGGGATCTACCGCTCGGTCTTCCCGCGCCACCCGATCCCGACACCCGCCACGCTCATCACCTCTACACGCTGCTCGTGGATCCGCACCGCGCGGGACTCGAGCGCGATGCTTTCCTCGACCGATTGACCGCGCGCAAGATCGGGGTTGGCGTCCATTACATGAGCATCCCCGAGCATCCGTACTACCAGGCCACCTATGGTTGGAAACCGGAAGACTATCCGGCCGCGTGCGAGATCGGTCGGCAGACCGTCAGCTTGCCGCTGTCCCCCAAGCTCAACGACGACGACGTCGAGGATGTGATCCACGCCGTGCGGGCGAGCCTCGCCCAATGACGCCCCGCCAAATTCGGGGTGCCGCCGGCGGACGATGAGCTTGCTGAGGCAGAGCGCAGCCCAGGGCGCGCAGTGGAACGCGGCGGGCACCCTATTCGGCTCGATCCTCAGCCTGGCCCAACTCGCGATTCTGGCGCAGCTTCTCAGTCCTGAGGATTTCGGGCTGATGGCCATGGTGCTGGTGGCGGTCGCGCTGGCCCAGCGACTGGCCGACGCGGGCGTGACCAACGCGCTGATCGCGCGGCAGGATCTTTCGCGCGGTCAACTGTCGTCGCTCTACTGGCTCAGTGTCGGGAGCGGGCTGTCACTGTGCGTGCTCTTCGAGTTGGGAGCGCCGCTACTGGTTGCATTGTACGACGAGCCCCGACTGCTCGGCCCCGTTCGGTGCCTGGCCGCAGGACTCGTGCTCTCCGCGCCCGGGGTGCAGTCGCAGACGATGCTCGAGCGGGACCTGCGCTTCAGGACCACGGCGGTCGTCGAGGCGCTGGCATCGGCGCTGTCCGCCGCGGTGGCGATCACGATGGCCTGGAACGGCCATGGGGTGTGGGCCCTCGTCGGGGGCCAACTCGTGCTGGCCGGCTCGCGCTCGGCGCTCTTCGTTGCCGCGTGCTGGCGACGATGGCGTCCCGCGTTTTACTTTCGGATCGCGGACGTCCGCGAGCACATCGGGTTCGGCGCCTACCAGATCGGCGAGCGCATGCTCGGCTTTCTCGGGCAGCGCGCAGATCAACTTCTGTTGGGTGTGCTCGTCGGCCCGCAGGCGCTCGGCTATTACAACATGGCCTTCAACCTTGCGATGCAACCCGTCACGCGAATCAACCCAGTGTTGACGCGCGTGGCTTTCCCAGTGCTCGCCCGCGTGCAGCACTCACCGGACAAGCTGCGCGAAGGCTATTTCACGCTGCGCCGCGTGCTAACGCTGGTCAACGCGCCCGCGCTGCTCGGCCTCGTCGCCGTGGCGCCGGTCCTGATTCCGTCGGTCCTGGGTGAGGCCTGGCGCCCCTCGGTGGTCTTGGTCCAGTGCCTGGCCGTGATGGGGTTGTGCCGTGCGCTCGGCAATCCGGTCGGGTCGTTGATTCTGGCGCGTGGGCGCGCGGACCTCGGGTTTCATTGGACGTTGGCCTTCGTGCTGGTACAGGTCCCGGCGATCTTCCTCGGTGCCTATCTGGGAGGTGTGAATGGCGTTGCCATAGCGCTGGTCAACGTGCACCTGCTGTTCCTCGGTCTCGAATATCGCTTCCTCGTGCGGCCGCTCCTCGGCAGGTGCCTGGCGGAGTATCTGGGAAGCGTCCTGCCGGCACTCGGTACGGCCGCGCTGATGGCCTTGGTCGTCGCCGCCGTGGGGTCGCTGATCGTCGCGCCGTGGCCGGTCGCCTTGACGCTTGAGATCGCCACTGGGTTGTTGGTTTACGCGGCGCTGATTTTCTGGCTGTTCCGCGAGCAAGTGCGCGACTGTCTGGGACTGGTCTGGGCCAGCCAGCCATGAGCGCGTCGCCGGCGTCTGAGGCGCGGAGTCGCGAGAGACCGACCGTGGCGCACCTCGTCGATCTGTACTTGCCGCGCTCGCAGACCTTCATCTACCGGTACCTGTCGCGCATGGAGACTACCCGTCCGGTCGTGCTGGCACAGTCGCTGAGCCACCTCGACGAGTTTCCGCTCGACAACGTATTCCGGGTGCCGCAGCACCCGCGGATGCAGGCTTGGCGCGAGCTTTTGTTCTATCGTCTCGCCCGCGATCTGTTTCCCGTCGCCGGACGCTACACCCGCCTGTGCCGTCGCTCGAACGCTCGTTTGATCCACGCGCACTTCGGTCCGGTCGGCTTCCGTGCCCTGCGCGTTCGCCGTCGGACCGGACTGAAGCTCGTCACGACGTTCTACGGGGCCGACATGTCGATGCTGCCCCGCCGGGCCTGCTGGCGTCGAGCCTACGCCCGCCTATTCCGCGAGGGCGAGATGTTCCTCGTCGAGGGTCACGGGATGGCCAAGAAGCTCGCGGCGTTGGGATGCCCGGCGAACAAGATTCGAGTCCAGCCGATTGCGGTCGACGTGTCACAGATCGCGCACGCGCCACGTTCGTGGGATGGGCGCGCGCCGCTGACGATTCTGATGGCGGGGCGTTTCGTGGAAAAGAAGGGGCTGCGTTACGCGATTGAGGCCTTCGCCCGCGTGGCCGCGCGCTGGCCGATGACGCGCCTCGAAATCGTGGGTGACGGCCCGTTGCGTGCCGAGATCGAGCGCACGATTCGCGAGACCGGCCTGGCCGGACGGATCCGACTTCTTGGATCGCTGGACCACCGCGGTTATCTCGAGCGCGCCGCGGCGGCCTCGTTGTTCGTGGCTCCGAGCGTCACGGCGGCAGACGGCGACACCGAAGGGGGCGCGCCGACGACGCTGCTTGAGATGCAGGCCGCCGGTTTGCCCGTGCTCTCGACCCGGCACGCGGACATCCCGGAGGTCGTGCAGGACGGGGCCAGCGGGTTCCTCGTACCCGAACGCGATGTCGAAGCACTATCCGCGAGGCTTGACTGGTTACTGTCCCACGCCGATCGTTGGGCCGAGATGGGTGCGGCAGGGCGCGAGCAGATGCTGTGCGTTCACGACGTGGCCCAGCAGGCGCCGCGACTGGAGCGCCTTTACTTCGAGTTGATCGGGCTCGGCGGGCCGGCCGCATGATCTCGAAGCTCCTCGGCATCAAGCGGGCCTTTCAGCGGTGGAACCGGCGCGCGGACGACCTGCCCGACGGCGATCTCGTCGCCTACTGGCGCCGGCGCGCGCGAACCTTTGGTGCACGAAGCGTCGTCAATCTTGCGCACCGCGCGGACGAACTCGACGCGCTGACCGAGCGCCAGGCCCAGATCCTGTTTCCGTTGCTGCGCCAGGAACTGCGTGGCGGTGGAGCGCGGGCCCTAGATTTCGGATGCGGACCGGGCCGCTTCACCGACCGTTTGGCGCAGTGTACCGGGGGTCGGACCGTCGGTGTCGATGTCGCTCCAGAGTTGTTGACGTTGGCCCCGCGCAGCGCGCGGACCGACTACATCCAAATCGCCCCCGGACCGTTGCCGTTTCGCGCCGGCACGTTCGACGTCGTCTGGTCGTGCTTGGTCTTGGGCGGGATCCCCGATGCCGGGCTGGTTTCGATGGTGGCCGAGTTGGGTCGCGTGCTACGGCCCGGCGGTTTGATGTTCGCGGTCGAGAACACCAATGACGCTCCGTCGTGTGCGCACTGGTTCTTTCGCGGCGAATCGCAGTATCTGGAACTCCTGTCCTTCTGCGCACCCCGCGTCGTCGCGAACTACTCCGACGTTGGCGAGCGGATCTCGATTTTTGCCGGGCACAAGGCCGCCGATGACGCGCGATAGAGGGATCGGCCCCGCAGGCTACCACCGCACCTACTACGGTGAGCGGGACTGGCGTTTTTATTCGGGCCTGCTCGCGGAGATCGTGCGCTTCTCGGAACCGGGTCCAATTCTCGACGTCGGTGCGGGTTGCGGCCTCTTCATCGAGGCCGCCGTGGGCTGGGGGATCGAGTGCGTGGGCCTCGAGGGTTCCGCCGAGGCGATCGGAATGGCCCACGCGCGCTCAGCGGATCTCGACTTGCAGCAGCACCGGCTCAGCGAACCGTTCCCGTTCCCCGAAGCGTCGTTCCAGACGGTCGTGCTCAATCAGGTCCTCGAGCACCTGGAACCCGTTGTCGCCGTCCATGCGCTGGCCGAGGCCTATCGGGTCCTGCGCCCCCGAGGGCTGATCCTCGTCGGCTCGCCCTCGCGATTCAATCGCCAAGAGTGGCGGGCCGATCCGACCCACGTGAACTTGGTCTCTCCCGGCGAGCTACGCGCGTTGCTCGTACAAGCCGGATTCACGCGGGTCCGGCCTTTCGACACGCCGTTACCTCTGCTCGGGACGAGTCGCCTCGGCCGAAGGATCGTTTCGCTGCTGTTCCGGCTTTGGCCTTACGACCGCATCAGTGCTACGGCCAACGCGATGGCCTACCGGCCGGGCTAGGGTCGTCAGATCCTCTCGCAGTCGAAGGCCGGGAAGAACTCGATCTGGCCTTCATGTTCGCGGAACGCGTTAGCCGGCTTGAAGGTCAGCTTGATCGTGACCATCTCGCCTTCGATCACTTGGAACGTCTCGACCGGTGCCGTGGCGGTCCAGCCATCTCCCGGCGGCGTGATTACGGCCACAGCTCCGTCACGAAACACGAGTTCGAGCTGACCGATGACGACCGTGATCTGGTCGTAGAGACCGGGCGGTAGGCTGCCCACCGGTAACTCAACCGATCCGTGCTGCGCCAGGCCGAGCAGGTCGACGGTCAAAGGCAGCGCGATCGACAGGGCGATCGTCTGGCCATCGAGATTTCTCGCCGAGAGTCCAGTGAGCGTGGCATTGGCCTGCACGAGCCGCGCGAGAGTGCCGTCGTCTCCACCCTCGTCATCATCACCATCTTCGTCGTCGATGAGCCCGGCGGGCAGCTCCTGGTCCCACGAGGAACCGGAAAGCGCCAACGTTCGACCGCTCGCGCTAATCCTGGCGGGATCCGGCTCGCTTGACAGCACGAGCCGCACGTTGCCGTCCCCGGAACTCAAAGTTCCGCTGCCGCCCGAGCACGCGGTGGTCAATAAAAGTGTGGCCAACATCAGGGCCGAGGCGCTGGAATAGTGAGAAAGTTTCATGGTCGCCGTCTCCTCGGTGGCCACGCGCACCGAACGTCGAGAGTAATGGCTCCTAATAACCGACGTCCCGGCGCGTCGTGCCACGACCCGTTTCGAAAGTGGCGGATCGAAGCCTGCCGAAATCGCCGAAGTGAATCGCCCCGGCTTCCCCGGAGACCGAAAGTGTGGACTTCGGTCAGGACGGCGGCGCCAGGCGAGATCGTGTCACAGGGGATACCCAGATGGACACGCATTCGTCCTCGAGGAGTCTTGGGAAGCCACCTTGTGGGCTGCCGAGCGCCTGACAACACGGTAGAATCCGCCCCGAGCCGGAGTGGCGGAATGGTAGACGCAGGGGACTTAAAATCCCCTTCCCGCAAGGGAGTGCAGGTTCGAGTCCTGCCTCCGGCACCATTTTTTTCAATGACTTGCGAGGAATTCGAAAGCACCGTTGGACCTCCCTTCAGGCTCAGGTGTCCATCGCCGTCATGTCGCGCGGCATCGTCGAGGTCGTGCGGCACCTCACCGCCGTCTACACCATTCACACTTGTCGAGCCACATTTCCTCATGCAAAATGTGTTTCCAACGGAGGCAGATCATGAGCGTGAAGAAAACGAATATTCTCCTGGACGAGGAACTCGTCGAGACGGCCAAGGAGCTCACCGGCGCTCGTTTCACGAAGGACGTGGTCGACCTGGCCCTGCGACGACTCGTCCGAAACCTTCGCCGCCGACGCATTCTGCGGCTTGCCGGCAAGGTGAAGTGGGAAGGCGATCTCTCGGCGATGCGACGTGGTCGGCGGCTTGCGTGATCGTCATCGACACGAGCGTCTGGATCCCGCTACTGAACGGAATCGATCATCCGAAAGCGGACCGGGCCCGAGCGGTCATCGAAGGGCCGGAGGACGTCGGCGTTCCAGGGATTATCCTGGAGGAGATACTACGTGGTCTGAGAAGCGACGCGCAGTTCCGTCGAGTTCGCGACCTCCTGTTGAGCGACTTCACGTATCTCGAAATGAGGCAACCGCTTTTCATTCTTTCGGCGGAGATCTACCGCACTCTGAGGAAGAGGGGCAAGACGATCCGCAGTCCAGCCGACTGCCTCATTGCCGCCTGCGCCATCGAAGAGACCGCTTCGCTCTTGGAGGACGACGCCGACTTTCATACGATCGCGGAGGTTGTTCCGCTCAAGCTGCTCGGAGAGTCGTGATGCTACGTTCGCCGCGCCCGAGGCGTGACGGAACTCCGGTGAGGCCAGAGAAGACCTGAGGCGATGTCCCGGAAGAAGAAGAGAACGAGTGGCGCGACCGGAGACCTCTGGGCTGAGGCAAAGCGGAAGTGCCGCCTGAACGCAGAGACGCTGCGGATGGCAAGGGAGCTGGGGCTCACCCCGAGGAGCCTGCTCAAGAACATACCGGGCCCCTCCCAGCTCTGGAAGGCGCCTGTCCACCTGTGGATTCGCGAGATGTACGCGAAGCGGGGGACGAAGGCGGGAGGCGGCCGTGGCTCCGCGGCTCGACCCGAAGGGAGGCGAGACTGGGAGCCAGGCGCTCGGGAGGCAGTCCCGCTCCAGGACGAGTGTTCCGCCGGCGACTCGCCTGATGACCTGGACTTGTTCAACGCGGAAGGTGATCCGGATTCCTGGTCGGACTCACTCGCCGAGGAGGAGCGTCCGTGGGGCGACCCCGGAACGCCCTCGGCCAGGGAGATCCGCGACCAGCGCGCCCTGCTCGAGCGGGAGCGACGGGAGTTCCGGAGGGCGGCCGAGCGCGTTGCAGCCGCGCTGGCGGAAGCGCCGGAGGTTCGGTGGATCGTGCTCTTCGGTTCGGTGGCGGCGCAGACGCCGGACGAAGTGCCCCGGTTTCGCGAGTACCTCCGGGCCAGGATCCTCCTTCCCCACGAGTGCAAGGACGTTGACCTCGCTGTCTGGCTGGACGACCTGGGCAATCTCGACGGGCTCCGGAAGAGAGCATCCCGCAGTCTCGTCCACCTCTTCGAGGAGGAGGACATCGGGGTCGCGCATCATCAGGTGGACGTGTTCCTGTTGGAGCCAGGTACCAACCTGTACTTGGGGAGGTTGTGCCACTTCAACCGGTGCCCCAAAGAGAAACCGGAATGCCTCGTGCCCGACTGCGGCAGGGTGTCGTTCCTGCGCCAGATCGAGGGATTCTCGCTGCGGCCGGATGCGATCGACCCGGCCCGCAGCGTGCTGCTGTACGACCGAGACTTGGCGCGAACTGACAGCGGGGCACCGGAACGGACGACGATCCCTCCAGCGGGGCGGTCGGTAGTTCCATCGGCGGCGAAGCGCTATCGGAGGGAGGACCCCTCTTGAGCTCCCCCGTTCCCTGAGATTCATCGCTTCGTTACGCGCTTCTTCTTCGTCGGGGCGCTCACGCCCCTGCTCTTGCGGTGTGGCGACTTGCTGCCCGCGGGGCGTGCGACCTTTCCGGCCGCAGGCGTTTTTGCCCGTCTGGGTTTCGCTCCCCGCCCGCGAGCCTCGATCTCGGGTTGGGCACCCTGGCCCATCTCCAATCCGAAAAGCTCCGCGAGGTCGCTGCCGGCGAGGACCTTTTCACTGGCAGGTCTCTTCCGGGTCAGGGGGAGGCCCATGCCGGCCTTGGCAACGAGGTCCTTCTCGCTCACTTCGCGAAGCCTGAAGAGGAGCTCGGGCTGCTCGTCGAGGCGTGCGCCAATGCCGTAGAGGACCGCCGCGACGTGCTTGCACATCGATGCCCAGTCCGGGCAGCTGCAGGACAGTCTGATCTCGTCCGGCGACGGGAAGAGACCGGTCCCGTGCCGGCAGATGCGTTCCATGACGCCCTTGGAGAAGCGCCCTTGCAAGAGCTCGATGAGCGAGTCGATCGCCCCCGCGCAATCCTTGCAGACCGAACTCCAGCGGCCCTTCGGCACCGGGGTCACCCTCACCGCCACCTTGTAGATCGTCGAGCCGCTGACCAGGGCCTTGACCTCGCCGGGGGCGACCTGAAGGTCGACCACGGAGCCATTACGGACATAGGTCCTCCCGCGAGGCAGCCGGTTCGCATAGTCGCTGTAATGCTCGAGGTTCTCGCACCAAGCCTTGCCCCAGAACGTCTTGGCGATCGCGCGTCCATCGATCACCACCGGTGAGACGGGGTGTCCTTTCTTCTTGAGCTTCGCCATCGCGAGCTCTGCCTTGCGGCGGCGCTCGACCACGGGCACGTAACGTCTCCACTCGTAATACATGGATCACGTCTCCTTCAACGCAGCGTTGATGTCGAGCGCGACGAGCTCGAGCAGATCCTCGTCCTTCAGCTCGGTCAGGAGCAACTCGGCGCCGCCTTCCAGCAGGTCCTTCGAGAGCCGGCGTTTCGATTCGATGAGATCATCGATCTTTTCCTCGACGGTTCCCCGGCACAGGAACTTGTGCACGAGCACGTTCTTGGTCTGGCCGATACGGAAGGCACGGTCCGTGGCCTGGTTCTCGACAGCCGGGTTCCACCACCTGTCGAAGTGTACGACATGGGAGGCGGCGGTGAGGTTGAGGCCGGCGCCCCCCACCTTGAGCGAGAGCACGAAGAACGGGACGGCCTCGTCCTCCTGGAACCGGCGCACCAACTCCCTGCGCTTCTTGACTTCGATCTCGCCGTGGAGAACGAGACCAGGACGGCCGAACACCGATCCGAGGAATGCCGCGATCGGAGCGGTCACCTCTCGGAACTGGGTGAAGACGAGCACTTTCTCCTGCTTGGCCGCGACGACCTCGGCGATGTCGCGCAGGCGCGTCCACTTGCCGCTGTCTTCCTCGCTCCAAGCCCCATCTCCCAGCCACTGCGACGGGTGATTGCAGATCTGCTTGAACCGCATCAGGAACGAAAGCACGACGCCCTTGCGCCGGATCCCTTCGGCGTCCTCGAGCTGCTCGGCGAGCTCCTTCACGGCCTGCGTGTAGAGCGCCGCCTGCTTGCGGCTCAGCTGGCAGAAGGCCTTGACCTCGGTCTTGTCCGGCAGGTCCGCGATGACGGCCTTGTCGGTTTTCATGCGCCGCAGGATGAAGGGACGGACGAGATCGCGTAGCGGGCCGTACGGGTTGTGAGGTCGGGCCGCAAGGCGCTTGACGAAGGTCGTGAACTCCTTCGATGAACCGAGCAGGCCCGGGTTGATGAAGTCGAAGATGGACCACAGGTCCGCGAGCCGGTTCTCGATCGGCGTTCCGGTGAGCGCGAACCGCGCCCGTGCGTCGAGCTTCTTGACGGCACGGGTCTGCTTGGCATCCGGGTTCTTGATGGCCTGCGCCTCGTCCAAGACCACCAGGTGCCACGAGGTGTCCGCCAGCCATGGGATGCGCAGGAGCGAGCCGTAGCTCGTGATGACCAGGTCCACGTTCTCGACGGACTCCGGTGCGATGGCCTTGAGATCGGCCGCCGGGATTGCCGATGGATGGGCGACGAGTGTCTTCAGGCTCGGCGCGAATCTCTCGATCTCCAGGGCCCAGTTGGCGAGCAGCGAGGCGGGTGCGACCAGGAGACTCGGTCGCCGCTTGCCGCCCGGCTGGCTTCGGAGGACCAGCAGCAGCGACAGCACCTGGATGGTCTTGCCGAGACCCATGTCATCGGCGAGGCACGCTCCGAGACCGAGCTTCGAAAGAAGGTAGAGCCACCGCACGCCCACCTGCTGGTAGGGCCGAAGCGTCCCATGGAGCGTACTTCCGGGCTCGACGCGGGCCAGCCCCTCCGGGCTGCGAAGACCCTTCAGCGTTTCGGAAAGCCAGGGACCCGCGACCACCTGAGACCAGTCGGTGTCGGTGCGGTCGGCGGCGCCGTCGCTCCCGACGTCGGCGCCGGCGACCATGCGCATGGCCTCCGCGAAGCTGAAACCACCATCAACGGCGGCACGCTCGACTTCACGGAAACGCTCGAGCATCCGGGTCAGTCGCTCACGATCGACCTCGACCCAGCGCCCACGGATCAGCGCGAGCCCCTCGGAGTTCGACAACAGCTCCTTGATCTCGGCACCCGACAGCTTCTCGCCGTCGAGCGTGACCTCCATGCGAAAATCGAGGAGCGCCTCCTTCCCCAGCCCCGAGGGTGCCTTGCCGCCGACGGTTGCTGTCACCCGCGGACGAGGAGGACGGTTCGCTCTCCACGTCGCGGGCATCCGTACCACAACACCGGCGATCTCGAGGCGCGGTACGTCACCGAGGAATCGGAAGGCCTCGTGGGTCGTCCATCGCAACGGATGGAAGATCTCCCCGGCGTCGACCATGGCTCTCAGCCACGGGCAGCTCTCCGCCGCGCGCTGAACGGGAAGGAGCAGCGACAACAGGCGGTCCTTGTTCGCCGCGCCCGCATACTCGCGCAGGGCCTGGCCGAGGGGAAGATGTAGGGCCTTGGCACATGCCGATAGCCGGGTGGTGTACGTCGCTAGGAAGGCGAACGGCGCCCTTTCGTCTTTGCGGTTCTCCGCGAGGTTGAAGTGGACGCGACCGACGAGGTTCCAGGCGGGGTTGCGACGCTTGAGGACGTCTTGAACGGAGCCTCCGGATTCGGACAGCTCGGATCCGAAAGCCGCATCGAGCTCCTCCCAAAGAGCCCGAAGAACGGTCGGATTCAGGTACTCCGCGCCGGTCATCGGAGGAGGGGCCGAAGCGAACGACTCCAGGTCCTCTTCGGGTGGAGCCGCGACGTGCACCTTCGCGCCGCGCTCCTCTGCATCCGGAAGGGTGCAGAGCGCCGTCACGTACCGCGTGCCGAGTTCACGCCAGTAGGACAGGACTGGCGGGAGCGGAGTCCCGACTTCGTTCGCTCCCAGTTGCAGTAGACCATGCCCCGGGCCGCGCGCGAATGCGGCCCGCAG
Organism: Acidobacteriota bacterium; assembly: GCA_031401755.1. Classification (GTDB taxonomy): domain Bacteria; phylum Acidobacteriota; class Polarisedimenticolia; order Polarisedimenticolales; family Polarisedimenticolaceae; genus JANNRU01. The sequence continues at coordinate 15,316 of JANNRU010000209.1, forward strand.
ACGCTCGGCCAGCCCGGGGTCCAAGTTCGGCCCGTCGTCCACTTGGCCCAACGTGAGATGGCCGTGCCGGGTGAGAATCGGAGCGAGGGAGAGCGCACCCATGCGATCGTTCAGTCTTCCAAGAAAGGTGTCAGGTTGCTAGCCTAGATCACGCTCGCATGAGTCAAACGAGCGTCGCACCGAAATCGGTAGCCACCGCCAGCTCGCTCGATGGTCCAAGCCGACGGCCCCGGATGACCGGCTTCCCGCCGAATATCCTCGGGTCGACGGTGATGCGTCGGAGTTCCTCCTCGGGCGGCGCCTGGCCATGCAAGGGTCCTCCGTGAGGGTTCCGGTCACAAGGCGTCTGCAGTCTTGCACAGCGGAGCCTCGTATTGCAGGGGTTCCTCTCACGTCAGGTCTCCATCTGGGTCACCATAGCCCTCGGACTGTACGACCCTCCTCGTACTACTCGGAAACGGGAAAAGGCAACGAATCAACAAAACGTTGACTCGCCGCCCTTTCCTCAGTCTTAAAATCCCCTGGCCGCAAGGCCGTGCAGGTTCGAGTCCTGCCTTCGGCACCAAAGCGTAGAAAGGCCTCGCGCGATACGAGACGGACCAGGATCCGTCAGCCCGTCAGGGACGCAGGAGGGCCAGGGAACAATGGCGGGACATGCCTTCGAAGTCCTTGTCCGCGGTCAACAGACGCAAACCGTGTCGGATGCACAGGCGGGCCAACAGGGCGTCGATCGTGCCGACCTGCACCCCTCGTCTCCGGCAGTGGTTTCGAAGCGCCGCAGCCGCAACGTGGTCCTCGATCTCGGGCGCAATGACGGGTAGGAGCGAGAACTCCTTCACGATCCGCTGTGCCTGGGACGGTCCTTGGAATCCCTGGAGCAACTCCTGAAGCACGATACCGGTGGTCACGACCAGGTCACCGCGCTCCAGGCACTTGTCGAGAAGAATGATCTCGGGCGAACGCGGAGCCGGCGTGCGCCGGAGCGCTAGCGACCAAACGCTCGTGTCCACAAGGACGTTCACGACCGCGAGCGCTCCGCCTTGTAGTCGAAGTCGGGATCCCACCGGAACTTTCCGAACAGTTCCCGAAGGCGCCGTTGCTCTCTCCGGGCGATGAACTCGGTGAGGGCCCGAGTGACAGCGGCTCTCTTCGTCTTTTCGCCGCTCACCTCGACCGCCTTCTCCAGGAGCTTCGGGTCGATGGATAGGTTGGTCGCCATGTGTAGACCTCCGCACATCATTCTACACAGATCGAGGAACGATTCAACCTCCAAGAGCGTCCGCGCATCCGAGCTGTTCAAGGGCCGCGCGACCGTCACGTGTCCGACGACGATCCGGTAATGGCGATCGAGCGTGAAGGCCACGCGCACCCCTCGCCGTTCCCGGAAGAAGCGGGCTTGGGTTCTTTTGCCCTCGGGCCCGCTCCGCCCCGCTATTCTTGCTGACCATGCACCTCGAACCCGGCGCCCGGCTCGGTCCCTACGAAATCGGCGGTCCCCTCGGCGCCGGCGGCATGGGAGAGGTGTACCGCGCGGGTGACCCGCGCATCGGACGGCAGGTGGGCATCAAGGTCCTCCCCGCCAGCTTCGCGAAAGACACCGACCGCTTGCAGCGCTTCGAGCGGGAGGCGTGCGCGGGCGACACCCTGAGCCATCCCAACCTGGTGACGATCCACGAGCTTGGAAATCACGAGGCATCTCCATACATCGTCATGGAGCTACTCGAGGGTGAAACCCTCCGTGCGAAGCTCTCCAACCCCGCGATCACGAGTTCCCGTTCCAAGGAGAAGGGCACGTCCGGTGCCGGGGCGAGCCCCGCGGTCTTAGCCCCTTCCCCGGAGTCGCCCGGAGCAGCGACCAGCGCGGGCCGCGCCCTGCCGGCCCGGAAGGTCGTGGAGTACGGTGCCGGTGTTGCGAGCGGTCTCGCCGCTGCCCACGAGAAGGAGATCGTCCACCGGGACCTGAAGCCCGAGAACATCTTCATCACCCGCGACGGCCGGTTGAAGATCCTGGACTTCGGGCTGGCCAAGCTCTCCGGTCCGGTGGAGCTCGAGGGAAGCCAGCAGCTCACGGTGGAGTTGCAGACCACCCCGGGGACGGTGATGGGGACGGCCGGCTACATGTCCCCCGAGCAGGTCCGCGGCCTGCCCTCCGATTATCGCTCGGACATCTTCTCCTTCGGCGACATCTGCCGGGGATCTGCCATGGAGACGATGAACGCCATCCTCACTGCGGAGCCGCCGGAGATCCAGCGGGAATCCGGAGGTATCTCTCCTGCGATCGAGCGAATCGTCCGGCGCTGTTTTGAGAAGGAGCGCGAGCAGCGCTTTCAGTCAGCGAGAGATCTGGCGTTCGCCATCGAGGTGGTGGAGGGCTTCTCGGGAAGCGGCCGTCCGCAGTCGCGGCACCTTCCGCGCCGGCCCACGTCCCGGTCCATTTCACGCGCCTGACCTTCGCTCGAGGTTTCGAGGCGCAGCCGAACCACTCGCCCGACGGCCGCTCGTTCGCCTACGTCAGCTCGCCGGATGGAGAGCAGCCCGACATCTACCTCCAGCGCGTTGGTGGGGAGAATGCAATCAACCTCACGCCGGACTCGAATGAGGACGACGGGTCCCCCGCCTTCTCCCCGGACGGGCATTGGATCGCCTTCCGTTCGGAATGGGAAAGGGAAGGTCATCTTCATCATGGGGGCCATGGGCGAGTCGGTCCACCGTGTGACCGATCTCGGATTCAATCCCGCCTGGTCTCCCGACGGGCGCCGGGTGCTCTACCGTGACACGAACAGCCTCGTGGCGATCGATATCGAAACCAAGAAGGCGCAGCCGGTCTTGGACAAGCTCAAGATCGGCGTCGCCAGTCTGGCATTGGCCCGCGGCGGCCGGAGCCCCGTGGTCGCGATCCGACGTGCAGACCGACATCTGGATGCTCGGCGCTCGGGCGCAATCCCACGTCTCACCGTCCGGACCGGAGTGCCGTGTCCGCCATGTGTGGAGGCGGAAAGTGCGCCCGTGGTTCCGGAGGGATCGCGACTCGAAGGCTGTCACTTCCAGGCAGTGGGCGAACCCCCGCGAAACAAGTCTCCACCTGGGTCACCCGAACCCTCGGACTGTACGACCCTCCTCGTACTCCTCGTAAACTGAAAAAGACGACGAATTGAGAAATCCTCGATTCGCCGCCCTTTCCTCCCGGCCTTAACGTCCTCGGCCCGCAAGGGCATTCGGGTTCGAGTCCC
>JANNRU010000210.1:0-11461 GCA_031401755.1 Acidobacteriota bacterium
AAGGCTGGCATGTTCAGTGGGAATCAGTCCCACCGAGGCAAGAGACAGAACCTCGTAGCTTGAGTCGCTGCAGTGGAGGAAACGAAACTGTGGAAGCCGATTGACAAAGCCAGCTTCGGGATGGTGAGCGAGTTACCGGGCCGCAACGCAAGTGAACCCACAGGTGACCTCGTCAAAATAAATAATCACTCCGGAGGCCGAGCCCTCTCTTGTCGGGCGAAGGCAGCATGGCCCAACGCAGACTGTCTGGCGCGATGGATCACTCCGGCGGGGTAGTAGGCGCGGCACGGTGACAAGGGCATGCCGAGCAACTAGAGAAGCCGTCCTCGTCCCACCGAGAAATCCGGTGGAGCCAGGTAGGTCGGATAACCGGCGCACCCGGGAAACCGGCCGAAGACGAGACGGTGGCGGCTGGGTCGACTACTTTCGAACGGGCCACTCGAGTCAGTGCTTCTCGTACATCCGCAACTAGGTCGAGCAGAAGATCCGGCGCCATCTGGCCCGTGGACAAGAGCGCCACGGCTTCGGCTGGAAGCGGTGGAGTAGGCAGTGGTTCTATGACGAACTCGGGATCTACGATGATTACCGCGTTCGATACTACAGGCCACCGGCGAAAACGGCTCCAGCATGATCGGTCTCATAATCCTTGGTGCGAAGGGTGCAGGAGCGCGTAGTGCGGGAAATCCGCATGCTGCGTGCGACGTGGCGGGGGCTGGAAACGGACCCACGATGTGGCTAGTGAGGCACTCCCAAAGGAAACGGGGAGAAAAGATAGGCCGCATCTACGGGGCACCCGCGCCAGCCCTCGACCCTACCGGACGGTGAGCGGGCCGCAGCGCAAGAAACCGGCGATCGTGTTTACGGACGACGCGAAAGCGAAGGCGATTGCGTCGCTGCGCCAGTTCTCCGCGGAGCATCTCGATGAGGAGTTCGGCGATCTGAAGGGGATGCTGCTCCTCGACCACGTCCTCGCCGAGCTCGGCCCGACGATCTAGAACCAGGCGATCGCCGACGCGAGGATCTACCTCGAGGAACGCGCCGCCGACATCGAAGGCGTCCTGCACCATCCCGAGTTTCCGTCGTTGGCCAAGCCGAAGCGCTAGCGACCCGCCCCGGGCCAGTGTCCGATGACTCTGATGTTACGTCAATTCCGCCGGCGATCGACGCACACGCGAAGACTCGAGAACCCTCTCGCACGCTGCCGACGATTCCGAGAGTTGGGCGACATCGTTGAGGGCACGAAGGCTGGGACGCGACCGTTGGGTTCCACGAGTCTTCCGAGCCGACCGGGGACGGTCCCGAAGACGCTGCCCGCTGGCAGTCTCAGCCGAAGCGGCGGGAACTTCAGAGGTGCTACGCTGCCTCCACAGTCCGGCGGCTCATATCACTGGAAAGGCGAACGATCATGCTGATCCCCTTGGGATGTCTCGTCGGATTTCTCACGTGGTTCCTCTCGCGCTATCTGGTCGCGGGGCTGTACACCGTGAACCAGAACGAACGCGCGGTAAAGACCAGCTTCGGCCGCGCCGAGCGAGTAGGAACGGCGACGACGCTCAACGACCCGATCTCCGAAGGCCTGACCGACAACGAAAAGCAGCGCTACGTGTACCCGCAGCTTCGCGTGATACCCGCGGGCGGGCCGTACTTCAAGTGGCCGTGGGAGAAGGTCTACAAGGTCTCGATCGCGACCCAGACGATGAACATGGCCTTTGACCCAGAGACGCCAAACGCCAACGAGCAAGGCACGGTCCTCGAAGCGGTCACCAAGGACCAGCTCAACACCGGCCTCAGGGGCCAGATCCGCTACCGGGTCGCGGAGAAGAACCTCTACGCGTACCTGTTCGGCGTGAAGCGTCCGATCGTGCACGTGATGGCGTATTTCGTTTCGGTGCTCCGCGAGCGCATCGCGAATTTCGAGGCGCCTGTCGCGCAGCACGCCGGGGACTCGCCGCTCGCGAGTCCGGATGCGGCGACGGCGGCGATGGGCGTGTCGATCAACGACCTGCGCAAGAACCTGCGCGACCTCAACGACCACATGGACAAGGAATGTTCGACGTCGTCGGCTCGCTACGGGCTCATTCTCGACGCGTCGCTCATCACCGGGATCGATCCGCCCCCCGAGGTTGAATCCGCGCTCGCGGCGATCAATACCGCCTACAACCAGGTGTCGTCGGACATCAGCCTCGCGCAGGCCGGCGCCGACCAGAAGATCGTGCAGTCGCGCCGCGCGGTCGAGATCGAGACGCTCAAGGCTCAAGCCGAGATCCAGCCGCTGGTCGCGGTGGCCGAGAGACTCGGCGAACTGAAGAAGACCGGCCCCGGCGCGCTCGAGACCTACGTGCGCAACGTCCGGCTCCGGCTGTTCGCCAGCGCGCGCCGCGTGATCATGGAGGCCAGCCATGACTAGCCTCATCCCGTTCGCGATCGCGGCTGGCGCGACGTTCTTTGGGCTGCTCATCCTCGTGCCGATCCTGCTCGGCTTCGCGCAGCTGCTCGGCTTGTACACGATCGTCGAGGAGCGCCGCTGCCGCGTCTACGTGCTGTTCGGCAAGGTGCTCGGGGTACTCGACGAGCCGGGGCTCCACTTCCTGCTGCCGCGGCTGGGCCTGCGTGGGCTGGTCGTGAACTTCCTCGGACGGTGCTACGTGCTCGACATGCGCCTGGACCAGGAGTACCTGCGCAGCACTCCGGTGAACTCCGAAGAAGGCGCGCCGATGGGCATCGGCATCTGGTACGAGATGTTCGTCGGGGATCCGGTGTCGTACCTGTTCAAGAACGCCGACCCGCGCGGTTCGCTGGCGGCCAACGTCGGGAGCGCGACGGTGCGCTGTCTTTCCAACCTCAAACTCGGCGACATGCTGGTCAATCGCCATACCATGAGCGCGACGGTGCGCGCCGAGGTTTCGCCCAAGTCGCAGGAGTGGGGCTACAAGCTCGGCTCGGTTTACATACGCAAGGTACACTTCCGCGATGTCGATATGATCAAGGGCATCGAAGCGAAGGTCGTGAACCGCCTGCGGCAAGTGACGTCGGCCATCAAGCAGGACGGCGCGAATCAGGTCAGCATCATCACCAGCACGGCCGAGCGCCAGGCGGCGGTCGAGTTCGCCAAGGCCGCGGCGATGCGCCCCCAGATCGTCGGCGACGCGCTGCAGAAGATCTCGCAGGACCCCGCCATCGCGCGGGCCATGTTCCAGATCCTCGAGACCGAGAAGATCCTGGAGAGCAAGGCCGAAATCACGATGGTGCCGCACGACAGCAAGTCGCTCACAGACTTCATTACCGCGGGCGGTACGGCGGCCGGTGCGAAGGACTGACGGCGGCGCGTGGAGCGGACTCGTGTTCGATCGATTGCGCGCCCGCAAATCCCGGGGCGTTCGCCCTGCAAGGCGAGGTGACGGGAGGCGCGTTCGGATCCGACAAGCAGACGTACGCCTGAACGTTGCCGATGCCCTCCGGAGGCACCGATGCGGTCTACGAAGTCATGCGGGGTGCGCTGGACCAGTTTCCGGTCGGAAGTGGAGCCGCCGAGACGTGCGTGGATTCGGGTGTCGCAGGGCAGTCGGCCCAGGACGGGACGACTCCCTCCCCAGGCAGCGGCTTCTACTATCTCGTACGCGCGAGGAACATCTGCGGCGCGGGAACCTACGGCTCTGCCAGCGGCGGATCGCCGTGGATGACCTCGGTCTGTCCGTAGTGGTGGCCAATTCCTTTGATCGGCAACGGGGGCAAGCGAGCGGCGTCGGCGCTCTAGTTTTTGTCGAATTCTTGATTGTCGGCATCGAGCGTGTGTTGCTCCCCTTGTCTCGCGCAACGATTCGACGGATACTCACGCGATCCCGAATGACTCGGGAATGGGGGATGCTAATCATGTACCGTCAATTGTCGGGCGTCGTCGCGACGGCGCTCGTGATCGGATTGTGTTGCGCCGCTGTTTCCGCAGCGGAGCCCGTGCAGCTTCAAGGCAGATCGAGCCCGGTCCAAGAGCGTCTCGCCGACGCGCAGAGCTTGTGCCAGCGCATCGAGCGGCCGATGAAAGCGGCGCTGGCCTCGCAATCGGGGCTCACGGCCAAGCGCGCGCAGCAGCGGATGGAAAAAGTCGAACGCTTGCTCGAGCAGGCAGAACTCACCCTCGAGGCACGCCCGAACCTCTCGGAGCTCGCGATCCATCGAGCCCAGCGGGAGATGGCGGCCGTCGTCGCCAGTCTGCGCCTCACGCCCGAGCCCGAGAAGGAGGACCGACGATGAGAGCCCCGATCCTTGGCTTGCTGACCATCGGACTCGCCGCCTCGGCGGCCAGTGCGGTCGTGCGCAACGTGCCGTCGGCGCTCTACCCGACGATCCAATCGGCGGAAAACGCCGCGTTGCCGGGAGACACGATCAATATCGCTGCCGGCACGTATACCGAGAACGTTCTCATCGACGTCAACAACCTGTTCGTTCAAGGGAGCTGCTACAATCCTGCGTACGTGGTCGTGGACGGTACGGTCAACACCGTTTTCGAAGTCGTCTCGAACAATGTGACGATCAAGTGCCTGACGACGCGTAACGGCTACGCCGGCGTCTACGCCGACCCCGGAACCGGGATTCAGCTCCAAAATCTCAGGATCCTCAGTGCCTCGGACTTCGGAATCTACATTGAGGCTGGTAACAACTTTCGAATCCAGGCTGTCGAGATTCGGGGCGCCGAAGGCCACGGTATCTACGTGGCCCAGGGCGACAACGGGTTGATCCAGTCGACCACGGTGCGCAATGTGGCGCGACACTGCATCAATCTGGACGACTCCGATCATGTCACGGTCACCGGCAATACGCTCCTCCAATGCGGGAGCTACACCGATCCCAACTATTTCTACGAAGGTTTCGGAATCGGCATCAGCGGAAACGACGCCACGGTGAGCAACAACTCGATCAGCAATACGTTCTTTTCCGGAATCTACGTGACGGGCGACCGGACCATCGTGTGGAAGAACACCCTAAAGAACGCCGCGTGGACCGACGATTCGATCGCGTGCGCCGGGGATGACGTCGTCGTCGACGACAATGTCTCGACGAACTGCTACTACGACTGCCTTGATGTCGAGGGCGCCAGGGCCAAAGTTCGGCGCAACAGGGTGGAGTCCATCGACGATTACTGCGTAGACGCCGCAGGAGACGACCTGTTGCTGACGGACAACGTCTGCACGTCTTCGTACTACGGATATTACGTCTACTACGGGGATCGGGCTCGAATCGAGCGCAACGTGGCGGAGCGCGTCCTTTTCGGCGCGTTCGAGATTTACGGCGACGATCTCAAGGTGCTCAACAACCGGGCCACCGACGCCGGCGGCTACGATGCCTATTACGTCAATTGCGCGGATTGCGACGCAACCGAGGTCCGGGGCAACGAGGCCGTGCGCCAGGGATCGTACTACTACGATTACGGTGGGTTCTACTTGGATTTCGACAGCCCCGGTGCCGCGGTCTCCGGAAACCGGTCCATCGACGGTGCGGGCTACGGATACTACCTGGATGCCGATTCGTGCGTGATGACGAACAACCTCGCCATCGGCAACGGCCGAACTCCGGAGGCCGGGTTCATCATCAACGGCAACTCGAACACGCTGTCCTTCAATCAGTCCCAGGAGAATCAAGGTCCCGGGTATCGTGTGGACGGCGATCTGAACGTCTTCACGCAGAACTCGGCGCTCAAGAACCTGCAGGAGGGGTTCTGGATCGCCTCCGGCACCGACAACCGACTGTCCCAGAACACGGTGAACGCGAATGCGGCCGAGGGCATCGACAACGACGGGACTTTGACCGATCTGCTGTCCAACGTATCGCTCGGAAACCGTCGTGACTGCACGAACGACGTCACCTTTGACCAGCGCGTCGGCAACACCTGCGCCGACGGCAGCAACTTCAACGAGACGAGCCAGGTCGACAACTGATTGGACGAGGGGACAGCCGCCGGCTCACGCCGGGAATCGGCGGCTGTCCCGCCCGCGCGGCCTCAGGGATCCCGGAGTCGAAGGCTGCGTCATCGACAGATCGCAGGTCAAGCGTATGTCGCAGGCCAGGCCATAGCGCAGTCCGAACGGCGGCGACGAGACCTACTGGTGCACCGGACGCTCGGTCAGCCCGAGCTCCGGTTGGCGGCGATTGCGCGAGCCCGTGTGGAAGCGTCGTTAGCGCGGCGCAACGAATTGGCGCAGCATGGACGAGTGCCACGAGTCCTGCTGCTGCTGCCGACCGCAAGCTACAAGGCGAAGGATTTCCTCGAGGCCGCGGCCCGGGGCGGAGGTCGTCGTCGGCACGGACCGCCGCCAAGCGCTAGAAGATCTCGCGCCGGCTACGGCTCGCGGACCGGCGTCGCCGACGTCAGCAGGACGCGCACCAGTTCCGCTTGACGACCCACTCCGACCTTCTGAAAGACCGACTTGAGATGGGTCCGGGCCGTGCTCGGTCGGATCTCCAAGTCAACGCTCGCCTCCTGAACCGTCCGTCCCTGCACGATCCGGAGCGTGAGACGTGTCTCGGCGACGGTCAGGCCGAACCCTCGACGGAGGGTTCGCCGCATGCAACCCCGTGAGCGCTCCGGATCGATGATCAAAACTGCCACCGTCGCCGTGGGTTGACTGTTCGGTCCCGGTGACGTTCCCAGAGGGGAAACGAAGACCGTGAGCGGCGCTCGACCCGACGGTCGGCGGATTCCGATGGGCATCCCGCCGCCGGTCGTGATTCCCAGGGCGGCCTTGATGGCCCGTCCGATGAGGCCCGCCAAGGCCTCGTTCTCCGACGCATCGGCCGCGGCCAATCCTCGGCGGGTCAACGACAAACCGTCGCGGAAGTCGAGGATCGCCCTAGCGGCAGAGTTGATCAGCAGGATCTCCTTCGGCGATTCGAACAGGACCGGCGTGGTTTCGGTTGAAGAGGTCGGCAACTCGGTTGCGGGCAGCGTGTTCGTTGGAACGGAAGCGGGAGAGCATGCGGGCTCGTCGCTCGCCGGCGTCGGCGACATCGACGGTGGAGGCAACGCCGACTTCCTCGTCGGGGCGCCCAACCTCGATTCGAGCACAGGTACGGTTTACATCGTGCTGCCCGACGACGGGGACGATGACGGCCGCGCGGACACCCTCGATTGCAACCCGTCGAGTGGTTCGATCTGGGATGTGCCCTCAGAGGTGCGAGAGATCGCTTTCACGCACAACGCCGGCAGCGGCATCACCACGATCTCGTGGACGGTCCCGATCGAACTGGGCGCCATCGCCGGCCCGAGCTACGACACGATCCGTGCTGCGAACCCTGCCGACTTCGTCGGAAGTGGCGTGTGCGTCGAGACCGACGGAACGGACACGTCATCGACCGATGCGTTCAACCCACTCCCGGACGGCACGGCCTTCTACCTCGTCGTGGCCCAAAACGCCTGTGGGTCCGGCATCGCGGGCACGAACTCGACCGAGACTCCGATCATCGCTCGGATCTGTCCTTGAGCGGCAGTACTCCTCGGCACGGAAGCAGGTGAATCGGTCTGCGCTCAATCAGAGTCATGACCGAGACCGGACAACTGGGCATCGAGGCCTCGCGGATGCGTCACGATCACTCCCTCTCGGGTGTACTCGCGGTCGCCCGCATGAACGAGCAGTTGTGCGGCGAGGGGATGCGGAAGTGCTGCGGACAGTTTTCTCAGGCCCGTGAAGAAATCGCTGCTGATCGTGGCCCCGGCCTTGATCTCGATCCCGACCTGCCGGTCGGCGAAAGAGCAGACGAGATCGACCTCGTTTCCACCGCTGTCGCGATAAAAGTACAGGTTGCTCCGCAGACCTTGGTTGTAACGGTGTTTCAGTGCCTCGAGCACGACGAGATTCTCGAATAACGCCCCCTTCAGCGGATGCGAAAAGATCTGACGTGGGTTTTCGATCCCGAGCAGGTAGGCGGCCAGGCCAACGTCGCAAAAGTAGAGCTTCGGTGATTTGATCAGGCGTTTGGAGAGGTTCGCGTGTAGCGGTGGAAGCAGGAAGACGACGTAGCTCGCCTCGAGTACGCTGATCCACTGACGAGCGGTCGTGTGCGAAACGCCTGCGTCGTTTCCCAGACTTTGCAGGTTGAGCAGTTGCGCGACGCGCCCGGCGCAGAGCCTGACGAACGTACGGAAGCCGGAGAGATTACGGATCTCGCTGACCTGCCGCACGTCACGCTCGACGTAGGTCTCGAAGTAGTCGCCCAGCGCTTGTGTGGGGTCGAGACCCTGATCGTAAATCCTCGGGTAGAAGCCCGTGAAGATCATCGAGTCCGTGTCGGCGTCAGCACGGAGTTGAAGTGCTTCGGCTATGGAAAACGGTAGGAGCCGCAGGATCCCCGTGCGACCCGCGAGCGATTGACTGATCGCCTCGGTCACTCGGAACTGCTGGCTGCCGGTCAGGACGAAAATGCCGTTCCGGTGTGCTTGGTCCACATGCTCTTGAATGTAGGAGACCAGTTCGGGAACGCGCTGGATTTCGTCGAGGATTGCGCCATCACCGCACTGCCGAAGAAAACCCCGCGGATCGCGTGTCGCGAAATCCCGTTGGTCGGGCGTCTCGAGACTGAAATAGGCGAGATCCGGAAAGGTGGTCCGGCAAAGCGTCGTCTTCCCGGATTGCCGCGGTCCGGTGACGGTCAGAACCGGGTACTCGGAAAACCGGCGGCGGGCCGGGCCTTCGAGGAGTCGTCGAACGATCATTGGGGGATTCTGGGGCCTTGTCATGCAAATCGCAAGTAGTAAGTTCGTATTCCACGAACAAGACGACCAATGGAATGGCTGGCGGTCGGGGTCCAACCATCGTGGCCGGTGCTCCGAACACCGATCGCCCCGAGCCCGGAAGACTCTGGTCGCGCACGATCTCGGGAAGCCCTGAAAGCGGAGAACTAAAAAACCCAATTCCACAGCCGTATCGCCAGTTCGAAGTCGTCCCGCACAGCGAACAGACTGCGGTATCTTTAGTCCGATAGCGCAAATCTCCGGTGAGGCTAGTGACGGGATCGGAGCCTCGTCGCGCAGTCCTCGACACGAGACGTGGACGGTTGACGCGTCTCTTGGATGAAACGAAGGAAGACAGGATCGTCGACGTCATCTATGGCGCGAAGCGCTTCGACGGGGGAACGCGAACGGCGGGCCGAATCCTGGGGGCAGGTTGCGTTCGAAATGTAGACCCGCACTCTCCGGATGGCGAGTTCGGAGCTGCAGATTCGACAAGAACCCCACTGTCCGCTTGGCACGTGGCTTGCTGATTCTGCAGATGAAATGTTCGGAGGAACTGTGATGAGGTTGCGAGTTGCGGGTTTGTGCCTCTCGTTGTTCCTCATTTGCGGATCTTCCGCACGGGGCGATTGCGACACGGGGGGCGGCCCGTGTGACGACGGAAACGCCTGCACGACAAACGACACATGTGGTGGCGCGACTTGCAACGGGGGGCTGGCGCTTTTCTGTGACGACGGCAATCCCTGCACCGACGACTCCTGCCACACGATCAACGGCTGCGAGCACGCCAATAACACCGTCACCTGCAACGACGGGAACATATGCACCGGCAATGACTCATGCGGCGGCGGAGTGTGTGTGGGCGGTCCCAATACATTGGCGGTACTCAGCGTACAGCCTCGAGCGGGGTCGGAAACCCAGTCGTCGGCCTCAGTCGTGTCCGTCGAGTTCACGGAACCGATCAGCCCGTCAACTGTGACTGCGGCGACGTTTCGCCTCCTGGGCCTCGGCGGGATTCCGGTGCCGGGAACTCTTTCGGTGAGTCCTGCCGGAATGATCGCGATGTTCGACCCGGGGCCGGCGCTAGCGAGCTTGACTCTCTACGTGGTCGAGGTCACGGCGGGAGTGGAGAGTAGTAGCGGCTGTCCCTGCACGTCTTTCTCCAGCGAATTTCGTACCGGCGCAACACACGCCGGGGTACCGCTTCCCAGCGCTGCGCAGATCGCTCTGCCGCCGAGCCCGTCGGAAATGGCATTGAACGGTAGTTCAGTTTCCGCGTCCGGCGATCTCGACGACGATGGATTTCCGGATTTCATCGCAGGCGCTCCCGGCTACGGCGCGGACAAGAGCCTCGCACTCGGCAGCGTCACGGAAGCCGGTGCGGCACTGGTCTATCTCGGAAGCGACAACTCCGCCGAGCGGATCACGCCGGACATCATCTTCACGGGTGCTTCCGTGCACGATCGTGCCGGCGTGTCAGTCGCAAGCGATTTCGATTTCAACGGCGACGGTCACAATGACATCTTGATCGGTGCCGAGCAGTTCAACCGCACCGATCCGAATCCCGCGAACCACTTGCCGGTGGGCGCGGGCCAGGCCTACTTGATCTACTTCGACCCGTCGGACACCGCGCTCTATCCGAACCTGGCGAACCCGTCCATTCCCGACGTGCTCGATCTCGCCGGTGTGGGCACGACGATTCCGGGCGTAGTCTTCGTCGGCGCGAGCATCGGCGATCAGGTCGGTTACTCGGTCGCCGGTGGCGGCCTGCTCGACTCCGGCCAGGCACCTGACCTGTTGATCGGGGCGCCTGGCGTGGATACTCCCGAGAGCGGGACACTCGTGAATGCGGGAACGGCATACGGCGTGTTCAACGACACGCTCACCGGGACGGTCAACCTCGACGACGTCGCCTGCACTCACCTGACCGGTTCCCCGTGTGCGCCGGCCACCGAGGTCGGTGGGATCGTCTATCAAGGCGACATGGCCGGCATGCAAGCCGGCTTCAGCGTCGGCTTCGTCGGTGCCGTCGCCGACGACCCGCCGGTGACCAACGTCTGGAACGCGGTCGTCGGGGCGCCGGGGTCGAGCATCGGCGGACCGCTGACCGGTCTCGTCATGCTGGCCGAGGCGGGCGACGAGGACTCGTCAATCATCGGGGTCTGCACACACGGTACGACCGAGGCCGGGGCGCTGATCCTCGGCTCGCAAGCGGGGATGCGGCTCGGCTGGTCGATCGGCAATGGACGGGATGCCCTGGCGGACGGTAGCCCCGATTTGCTCGTCGGTGCACCGACCTACGATTCCGTCGCCGGCGCCAATGCGGGTGAGGTCCTGCACATTTCGGATGTCGTGCCGAGCGGGGTCTATGCCTCAAACGACGTGGGCACGACGATCAACGGTGTGCGCTGGGATGGGGCCGCGGCGGGCGACCAGCTCGGCTACGCGGTGGCCGGGGTCGGCGACGTGACCGGCGACGGCTTCGATGACGTCACGCTCGGCGCACCCTTCGCGGACCCAAATAGCGTGACCGACGCGGGCGCGGTCTACGTGATCGCCGGCAGGCCTCCGGTCTCACCTCTTGGCGGCGTGGTTTCGGTTGAAGAGGTCGGCAACTCGGTTACGGGCAGCGTGTTCGTTGGAACGGAAGCGGGAGAGCATGCGGGCTCGTCGCTCGCCGGCGTCGGCGACATCGACGGTGGAGGCAACGCCGACTTCCTCGTCGGGGCGCCCAACCTCGAT
>JANNRU010000211.1:0-4239 GCA_031401755.1 Acidobacteriota bacterium
GGCTTGGCCGAGGTCGGCGCGCGAGTTCTCGGTGTCGGAGATCAAGCGAAGGAAGCGCTTCCGGCCCAGGCTCGCGATGCGTTGGCGGCCTACATCCAGGTGCCGAATCTCTCCGACGAACTCGCGATTGTCGACCAGGTCCGGCGCGAGACCAGGCACGTACAACTTGACCGCGTCGAGTCGCTGTGGGAACCGACGATGATCCTCGCCGCGCGCCTGCGTCGCGCGCTCGGCGTTCCGGGAATGAGTATCGAGCAGACGATTCCGTTTCGTGACAAGGAACGCATGAAGCAAGTGCTCGATGCCGCAGGTATCCGAACGCCCTGGCATCGGCGATGTCGCAGTCTGGACGAGGTTCGCCGAGCCGCTGACGAGGTCGGGCTGCCCTTGATCATCAAGCCGATCTCCGGCGCGGGATCGATTGACACGCATCGCGTCATGGATCAAGCGACCCTCGATCGCGTCCTGCCGCGCTTGCGCCATGTGCCGGAGGTTAGCGTCGAGGAGTACGTCGCCGGCGACGAGCTGACCTTCGACACGATTTGCGCCGATGGCCAGATCCTCTTCGAGAACGTGGCCCAGTATTTCCAGCGTCCAATCGAGGAAAAGTTGCACGAATGGGTCAGCCCGTCCTCGATCTGCCTGCGCGATCTGGAGGCCCCGGATCTTGCGGCGGGAAGACAGATGGGACGCGCGGTGCTGGAAGCGCTCGGGTTTCGCACCGGATTTTCGCACATGGAGTGGTACCGTCGGTCGAACGGCGAAGTCGTCTTCGGCGAAATCGGCGCTCGTCCGCCCGGCGCACGCATGGTCGACGTCATGAACTTCGCCTCAGATCTCGATTTATTTCGGGGATGGGCCGAGGCGGTGGTTCGCGGGAGCCTGTCCCAGCCGATCGAGCGGAAGTACAACGCGGCCATCGTCTGCAAGCGGGCTGCGGGTCAGGGGCGGATCCAACGGATCGAGGGGCTCGACCGCTTTCTTTCCGAGTTCGGCCAACACGTGGCGGCGATCGAACTGCTCGCGATCGGGGCGCCCCGGCGGGATTGGCGAAAACTCGCGGTGTCGGACGGATTCGTCATCGTGCGCCATCCCGATCTGCGGGTGACGTTGAGCATGGCCGCACGTCTGTCGCGCGACGTCCGAATGATCGCTGGCTGATCGCCGCCGGCCGCGTGGCCCAGGCTAATCGGCTAGCGGATCCGGCAACCCGAAGAGTCGTCTTGCGTTTGCCGTCGTCGCGGTCGCTAACGATTCCAGCGGCTCCGACCGCGCCTCGGCGAGCGCACGCGCGCAGTCGACGACGAACGCCGGCTCGCAACGCCGACCGCGGTGGGGTACCGGGGCCAGGTAGGGACTGTCGGTTTCGACGAGCAACCGTTCGATCGGCAGCCGGCTTGCGGTGTGGCGCAGATCCTGCGATCGGGGGAAGGTCGCGATTCCGTTGAATGCCAGATGCCAGCCGAGCTGGAGGTAGCGTTCGACCTCCGCTGGGCCCGCGGTAAAGCTGTGGACGACGCCGCGGCTGCCGGAGTGTCCGGCGAGCAGCGCGAGCATTTCCTCATGGGCGTCCCGGACGTGGAGGACGGCCGGCAGATCGAGAGACCGGGCCAAGTCGAGCTGCCGCTCCAGGCGCGCGGCCTGCACTGCGCGCGGATCGAGGTCGTAGTGGTAGTCCAGGCCGATCTCGCCCACACCGCAGTAACCGCCACCGCGCAGCAGCTCGGCCAGATTGGCGAAAGCGTCGTCGAATCCGTCTCCAACCGCGTGCGCGGAGAAAGGATCCAGCCCGGCTGTCGCATAGACGCACCCCGGAAATCGTCGGGTCAACTCTCGCGCCGCCAGCGCATCTTCGATACCGGTCCCGATCGTCACCATCTGCCGCACACCACTCGCGATCGCGCGCTCGACGACCTCCGCCACCTCGCCGCCGAACCGGGCATGTGTCAAGTGGCAGTGCGTGTCGACAAAAAATGGGGACGGGCACCGAAACGCGGGATCCGCAGGCAGGATCACGGGCAGACGGTGATCGACAGGTCGCGGCCGACTTGCGTCCGCGGACCGGACGCGTTCCACGAAGCGGAGCCGACGCAGTTCGTGCCACGAACGAGGAACAAGACGGCGCCGCCTGGAGCGGGATCCGGGGGGGCATCGATCTCGGTCGCCGCGAGGTCATCGGCCAGACAACTGGCGACCCCGTCCCAGCTCCCGGTCGAGCGCAACAGCGCTAAGTTGCCCGTCACCACGTCGTAGCCCGTGGCGTCCGCGGCCTCGGACCAGTGCAGATGCTCGTGATGAACTTCCAGCACGACGCTGCTGACGGGAAGCGGCGTGTCTTCGTCGATGTCACCGTCGCAATCGTCGTCGAAGCCGTTGCAGGTGTTGTCGGGAGACGAGCAGGCGCCGGTGGGAACGAACGTCGCCGTGAACGTCATCGGATGCACAGGCGCGGTGAATTGCTGATTCGCCGGCCCGCCTTGGCTCCAGGACTGGAAGGCGTAGCTCGCGCCAGCGAGCGACTGCGGGCTTGGGGCGGCCAGCGATTGATTCGAGCCTGGGATCAACGTTTGCGTGAACGGTGCGGTTTGGGTCGAGCTTCCCAGAACGAGTTGCAAGCCCGGCGGCACCGATTGGAAGGTCAATTCGGAGCCCAGCGGGTCGAGCGGGACTCGCGCCTGCCGACTGAGTGAGGCGAGCCCGCCGGCCTCGTCATCGTTCGCTTCGAGGACGAACTCGATGAACGAGTACCACCCATGCTCGGGCGTTACGATCGCGCCAGCGTCGACGCCGGCGATCTCGTCCAACAAGTGCAAGTGGCAGTCATACGGGCCGTCGGCGCAATGGTGCAGCAGCACGGTCCAGTTCAACGCACTCGCCGGCAGCAGGCCCGGCTGGACCGGAACGCCGGTGGCGTGAAACGAGAGGATCTCGCCGGGGACGATCACCCGGGGCTCGTTCGCCGCATCGATGGTCGCCAGCGGGCCGCCGAGTTCCGGAAGGGCCGGCGCGCCTTCGATCGTCAATTCGGCGACCGTGGTCCACGGGCCGCCCTCGACTTCGCTTTCTGCCGTGAAACGAATGTAGCGCGCTGCGACCGCATCGAAGGTCACCCGTCGTTCGCTCAGGTCGAGCACGCTTTCGACGAGACTGCCACGGGAGGCCACGGTCCAGTGCTCGCCGTCGCGGCTCGTCGCCAGTTCATAGTCGCGGACCGTTCCGTTGTCGCCCCCATCCTGACGCGGGAGGTATCCGAGGGCGCATAGCACCCGCGTCGATCCCAGATCGAGATGAAGTACGTGCGGAAGCCCCGAAGCGACGCCGGTCCAACCCGTGACCCAGGACGTCGTCGGATCGCCGTCGAAGGCGCGCGACGCGCGACCGTTTTCGCCGTAGATTTCCTCGCTATCTGCGTGGAGTAGGCTCCACTCCGAAGGTGCGAGAGGTGCGCAACCGCCGTCGGCGACCGTGACGCGCAGCTCGTCGTCAGCGCACATGCCGTCGTCGTCGCAGGCGTGGATCTCGATCGGGTGGACTCCCGGGGCGCAGGAAACGACTACGGGACCGGGAACCGGGCCGCTCGTGGTCGTTGGTGTCATGCACGGAGGGAAGTCCCAGAGAATCTCCGGCGCCGGATCCTCGACGTCGGTGGCCTCGGCCACGAGATCGAGCACCGCGCCGGGCGCGACGAGCGGTGCCGCGTCCGGTTCGACGATTCGAAGGCTCGGCGCATTCGGACCGCTCGAAATGACACCATCGAAGCTGATCTCCGCGGCGCTGGCCCAGGGTCCGGCGTTCGCTGACGACAGCGAGCGCATTCGAACGAAGCGCGCGAGTGCGCCGTCGAGTTGGACTTCACGCGGGCCGGTTCCGGCAGCGGGGTTGAACCTTCCCGAGCCCGCCGAGGTCCAAATCACGCCGTCGACGCTGGTTTCAATCTCGTAGTCGAGAATCGTTCCGTTGGTACCACCGTCCTGGCGTGGGAGGTAGTCGAGCGCGCACAGTCGGTAGGCGCCTCCCAGGTCAGCCGTGATGCTGTGTGGCTGGGGAGAGTTCGTAGGGAACCACTGCGTGACCCAGTGCGTGGAAGGATTACCGTCGAACGCGAGATTAGCTTGGCCGGCCTCGGCAACGGTTTCCTCACTGTCCACAGCAATCACCGTCGCCGTGCCCGGGGGCAGTGGCTACGGCGGACTGGTCGCCCTTGAAGTCGCGCGCAACACCGAGGCTGAACCGCACCGG
>JANNRU010000212.1:0-2729 GCA_031401755.1 Acidobacteriota bacterium
GGTCCGTTCAGCATGTCACCCTGTACGACGACGCGGGCAACTCGCGCTGGTACTACACCCAGGACCTGGCTGATGCAGGAGACCCGACGCAGTTGGAGGTCTGTTCCGATCATCTTGGCCGTGACACGGACCAGGACGGCGGGGGCGACGATTGCGACAACTGCCCCCTCGATTACAACCCGACGCAAACCGACTTCGACAACGACGGCGAAGGCGACCGCTGCGATCTCAACGACCGCCTGATCTACGAGTACTGGACTGACAAAAACCTTCGGGAGTGGCAGCCGGAATCAGGCTACACAGAGTGGAATAGCTACAGGGGCTCGCTCGCGGTCCTTCGCACGACTGGCGAGTACACGCAGTCGCCCGGATCCAACCCACTGGCGGGACGCGACTGCGGCTTGCGCGATCCCTACGTCGTCGACACGCTCGTACCGGATCCTGGTGCGGTGGCGTTCAATCTCGTCACCGGCGTAGCTTTAGGGGTCGAGGGTTGCCTTGGGACGAACAGCGTGGGCGTGCCGAGAGCCAATACGAATCCATGTCCGTGAGGCGCCGTGGGTTTACTGTACGGCGCCAGTGATTCTCTCGGACCCTGAGCGACGAGGCGACGGCGAATAGGCGTGGAAGGGCCGCTTGTTTGGACTAGTCGCACCTGGCAGTTGGGCGGCAATGATCAAAGACAATTCCCGGGTTTTGTGTGAGGAACGGACTTCGCGAGACGGCTTGATTGTGCGCGAAGACAATCCACCGAACCTCGAAATGCCGTTCGCTACTCTCGACGGATTTTCCACGCCTAACGAATCGTTTTACGTGCGCTGCCATTTTGCGATCCCGGAAATCGCCGAACGCGATTGGTCGCTGAGCGTCGAGGGCGCGGCGGAAAATCCCTTTCAACTCAATTTCGATGCTCTGCTCGCGATGGAATCACGCACCCTCCCGGCCACGCTGGAGTGCGCTGGAAATAATCGCCTGTTTCTCGAGCCCAGGGTCGATGGCGTGCAGTGGGCGCTCGGCGCTGTCGGCAACGCGGTCTGGAAAGGGGTCCCGCTGTCCGCGCTGCTCGCCCGCGCGAAACCAAATTCAAGCGCGACGGAAATCATTCTGGAAGGAGCCGATGCCGGACCGGCGGAGAAATCGCCGCGGCCCCCGGGTGATATCCACTTCGCGCGCAGTGTCCCATTGAGAAAAGCAATGGATGACGTCCTGCTCGCCTACGAAATGAATGGCGAGCGATTGACGGCGGCCCACGGTTTCCCAGTGCGGGCGATCGTGCCGGGCTGGTATGCCATGGCGTCGGTGAAATGGCTCCGCCGCATCATCGTCACCGACCAGCCGTTCGCCGGATATTTCCAAACGATCGACTACGCCTATTGGAAACGCCGCGGTGAATTGGCCACGCTCGTTCCGATTACATCGATGCTGGTGAAGGCGGAGATTGCGTGGCCGGCGCCGGGCGACGTTCTGCCGAAGAATTCCGATGTGCGAGTCCACGGCGCGGCCTGGACTTCCGGCGCCGAGGTCACGGAAGTCGCGCTGAGTTTCGATGCCGGCGCCACCTGGGGGAAAGCGCAGCTTCTCGGAAAGCACGAAGAGAACGCATGGAGGCTTTGGCAATTCGACTGGCGCACCCCGGATAGAGCGGATCAGCAAACGCTCGTGGCCTGTGCCACGGATTCGCTCGGCCGCACGCAACCTCTGATCCATGATCTCGACCGCGGCACGTATATGATCAATCACCGCCTGCCGATCGAGGTGCAGGTGCGCTGATTCGCGTAACGCCGGCTGCCCAGCAGTCCGCCGCCAGCGCGGGAGAACCGAGTCATTTTCCGTGGGCGATCCGAGAGCCAACACGAATCCATGTCCGTGAGGCGCCGTGGGATTACGGTACTGCGCCAGCGATTCTCTCGGACCCTGAGCGACGGGGCGACTCCGGGCAAACGTGGTGGCTCGGGCGTCTGGTCCATTTACTCGCGCGACACTTGAACCGAGGTTCGAGAGCGGCCAGACTGGGATTCCGTCGACTGGGAATTCGCGTGTAATGCTTGGCGACGGCGCGGAGTTCGGCCCATGTTGCATTCGAGTCGCGAGAGTTGTGAACATGGGTGAGCATCGGCGCCGAGCGGTCGCCAAATGGCGGAGTGAGAAATCCCGAAGATGCTAGGCCGCGTGTCGATGGTAGTAACGCAGCACCCCGCCGAGGCGTTCGCGGCATCGAACCGGTCCGGATTCCGTCCCAAGCGCTTCGGGCTCGATGAGCGTGTTGGCGAGCCACGGGCAAATCGTCCGGCCTGTCGGGTCCTCGCGGTTCTACCCGGTGGGTTCCCCCTTCGGGGGGGGGGGAACCCGGAAAAGACCCCAGAGGGATGCCCGATGCCGAGCCGTCAACCCGACATTTCTACTTTGCGGGGAACCCGACATTTCTATTTGGGGTTGACATGGACCCGGGCTCGTACCAGAGTCGAGAACGGAACGGCGGCTGGTTTGGACTATCCGTCGAGCAGATGATCAGACAGCTTTCCTGGCCCTTGAGTTTTCTAAGATTTCACCTTAGGATTCTCACATGCGTTACATACCGCGCCTGATCGAACCGGAGCTTCGGGCGCGTGGTGTCCAAGAATACGATCGACGGTCGCACGGCCCCGATTCTACCGGAAATCTTGGTCAATTTGAAGCTTCCATCGAGTCGGCGTTTCACCCTAGAATCCGCCCGTGGCTACCACCCTTCA
>JANNRU010000213.1:0-4448 GCA_031401755.1 Acidobacteriota bacterium
CTGGACCGAGTGGGCCTCCCCGCTCGCGATCACGTAATCCTCGGGCTCGTCGGCCTGGAGCATCTGCCACATCGCCTCGACGTAGTCCCCGGCGTAGCCCCAGTCCCGTTGAGCCTCGAGGTTGCCGAGAAACAACTTCTCTTGCAGGCCGAGCTTGATCCGCGTCGCTGCGCGGGTGATCTTTCGTGTGACGAAGGTCTCGCCGCGTCGCGGCGATTCGTGATTGAACAGCACACCATTGCAGGCGAACAATCCGTAGGCCTCGCGATAGTTCCGGGTCAGATGGTAGGCGTAGACCTTGGCGGCGGCATACGGACTTCGGGGATAGAACGGCGTACTTTCGGTCTGCGGCACCTCAACGACCTTGCCGTACATCTCACTCGACGACGCCTGATACAGACGAGCTTGGCTGCCCTCCTCGCGAAGCGCCTCCAACAACCGAATCGTACCCAACCCGGTCACATCCCCGGTGTACTCGGGGACGTCGAACGACACTCGGACGTGGCTCTGCGCACCGAGGTTGTAGATTTCGTCGGGACGGACCGTGCGAATGATGTGGTTGAGCGACGAAGCGTCGGTCAGATCGCCGAAGACCAAACGCAGACGTACGCCAGGCTCGTGCGGATCCTGGTACAGGTGATCGATCCGCGCGGTATTGAACGAGGATGACCGCCGGATCATCCCCCAGACCGCGTAGCCGCGGGCGAGCAGGAACTCTGCCAAATAAGAGCCATCCTGACCGGTGATCCCGGTGATCAGGGCCTTGCGCCGAACGTCGGCTCGATTGCCCAAGGTGGTGTCCGTCACGACGACTGCTCCTCTCCAAAACGGTCCGCGTTACCACGTTCTCCCGCTACGATCGCGGGGACCCAACGACCCTTCGAAACAGCGAAGCCTCCATGGTGTAGAGATCGTCACTCACAGCGATTTCAGCACCCCGAAAGCGCCGTGCCGACCGAGACTACCACACCGCGAATCATCGAGTTCGCCGATCGCTTTTCGCGCGACTCGAGGCGGAGCCTGATGCGAAACAGCGCGTCCCGGGACGACCGCACCGACTGAACTCTCGACTCGTCGGTTCAGCACGCCGAGAATCGTCGAACGCAAGAACGCGATTCCATCGTTCGAGTTTACGAGACGCTCGTAGATCATGAACGTCAGAAACAGCGGACGAGCGACGAGACCGTACATCGGTTCCTTCTCGATCAGGCGCATCGACAAAACGTTTAGGTCGGATCGCTCAGCATGACGGCGAACGGCGCCGCGCGTGTTCATCGCGTAGAAGGTCGGATACGGATCGTGCGCATCGAGCGGGAGCGACCGCAATCGGTTGGCGACGAGCCGATGGAACGCGTGAGGAGTCAACGACGATACGAGGGGGACATAGTGCCACCTATTCGGGGTCCTGAAAACGTAGGTCCCGCCCACCCGAAGCACCCGGCGAACTTCTCGAAGATGTTGCGCGGGATCTCGAAGGTGCTCGAGAACGTAATTTGAGACGCAAGCGTCGAACGTCCCGGCCTTGAAGGGGAACTCACCGCCATCGAATACGTGAGCCTCGACGAGGGCGTCGTTCACTCGCACATCGGGGTCGATGTCGAGCCCAACGAGGCTACCTAGACCCGCGAGGTAACGCGAAGTCTCATTCGGCGGTCCAGCGCCGATTTCCAAGACTCGAGACGAAAGCTTGATGTTGTCGGCGCAGAGCTGATGAAACTCGGTCGTCCCGTCAACCCATCCGTCGTCTCGGGAATAGAAACGCTGGAGATAATCCTGTTGCCACGACATGGCGCTAATATTAGTGAAAATCGACGTTTCGACCACCGACTTGTTCCGAACGTAGACACGATCGGCTTCCAGTAATTCCATCGATGTTGAAGGTCGAATGACCGTGGAAGCAGCGATCGTGTCGCAAATCAGGTTGCCCGCTGCCGTCGCTCCCGCCGTATTCGAAGCGCTCCGCTCGGCCCGAGGGCTCGCAGCCGCATCAGACGTTTGTTCGGGGACCGTCGAATAGAGATTCGAGGTGCGCGGCCAGTCGTTTGCCGAACTGGTCGAACGAAAACTGCCGGAGTAGACGCTCACGTCCCGCCTGCCCAAATCGGTCGCGTAGTCCTGGGTCCGCTAGGAGCCGGTCCAGGGCCACCACCAGGGCGTCGACGTCACCGTGACGGACGAGTAGACCGGTCCGTTCATGCTCAACTACTTCTGGCGTGCCACCGGTGTCGCCCCCGACGCAAGGCTTGGCGAACTGCATCGCCTCGAGAAAGACGATTCCGAACCCTTCCTGTCCGGAGGGCAATGCGAACAGCGCCGCATCGCGATAACGCTCGGCCAGGGCCGCGTCGGACAAATCCTGCTCGAACCCGACACGCTCGGCGACTCCCAGCCGCCGCGCCAGCTCCTCGAGCCGCGGGCGATCGCCACCCTGACCGACGATGCGAAGCCGCACGCCCGGATGGCGCGCGGCGAGGCGAGCAACGGCTTCGATCGTGTGATCGACGCCTTTCATCTTTTCTTCCGGCCACAACCGGCTGACCGTCAGAATCTCCGGCGGACCCTCGATTCTGGCGGTGGGGGAACCCTCGCTTGTGGGGCCGAATTGAGGCTCGATCGTGTTCGGAAGCGAAAGGATTCGCTCGATCGGAATCCCAACCAGCCGACCCAGTTCGCGCGCCGTGTAGTCCGAAACCGCAAATACGAAGTCTGCACGCCGAGCGGCGCGGTGACGGGAGGGCCGTCGTTCGGCGAGCGGATGGCCCGGCCAGCACTCGTAGCCGTGAGCGACGAATCCAAATCCTCGGCCCAGGAAGGGTCGGCACAACGACCCGAGCGGGGTCATTCCGAGGTGGCCGACAAGCATCAGATCCGGTCGCTCGCGCACGCAATGCATCCAGGTGCGCGCAAGCATCCCCCACTTTCCGCCGCCGGGGACGAATCGGACTCGCTCGAAGGACCGTCCGTGCCGGCGCCAGTCCTCGAACGTGTCGTCCTGACTGATCAAGACGACGTCGAGCCCCAGGCGTGGCGCGAGTTCATCGACAGCCCGGACGACCATTTGATTGAAGCGCGGGATGCCTCCGCGAACACGGAACACCGTGGAAAAGGCGAGGACGATTCGCCGAGCCGTGGTTCGGCGCGCCCGCATCATCGAATCTCGCCGAGCGCCGACCGCCGCGTGAGTTCGCGGATCAGCTGGGCTTCCTCAAAAATGCGCCACCGACGACCAGCGTATCCATCCGAGTTCGCTGGAAGCACTCGATCGCTTCCTGTGGCCGATTGACGATCGGCTCGTTCTCGTTGAACGAGGTATTGAGCAGAATCGGCGTTCCGGTCCGCTCGCCGAAGGCCTCGATCAATCGATAGTAGAGCGGGTTGGACTCGCGGCTGACAGTTTGCAGCCGGCCCGTCCCGTCCGCGTGGGTCACCGCCGGTATCTCGGCGTGGCGCTCCGGCCGGATGCGGTACACCTGAAGCATGAACGGCACGGGGTAGCTTTCTTCGAAGTAGTCTTTCGAGCGCTCGACGAGTATGGATGGGGCAAAGGGCCGAAAGGTTTCTCGCCGCTTGATCCGCTCGTTGAGAATGTCCTTCATGTCCGGACGTCGCGGATCGGTGACGATCGAGCGGTTGCCCAGGGCTCGCGGCCCCCACTCGCTCCGACCCTGGAACCAGCCGACCACATCACCGGCCGCGATGCGCTCAACCGTGGCGGAGATCAGCGCCTCGGTGTTGTCGATCCACTGGTAGTTCGCACCGCACCGATCGAGCGCGGCCCGAATCTCCGCGTCGGAGTAGCCCGGTCCGAGGTAGGCGTGATCGAGTTGAAAGCTCCGGGGCCGATCGAGGACCTGATGCCAGACCCAATAGGCCGCCCCAACTGCGGTCCCCGCGTCGCCCGCTGCCGGATGGATGTAGAGATCTTTGAACGGCGTGCGTTCGAAGATCTTGCCGTTGGCCACCGAATTGTAGGCACAGCCACCGGCCAGACAGAGTCTCGGGCTGCCGTCCTTCGCCGCGAG
This sequence comes from Acidobacteriota bacterium, assembly GCA_031401755.1. GTDB lineage: Bacteria > Acidobacteriota > Polarisedimenticolia > Polarisedimenticolales > Polarisedimenticolaceae > JANNRU01. The sequence continues at coordinate 4,023 of JANNRU010000213.1, forward strand.
ATGATTGAGGCAATGGAAATAGACCTCCTCGGCCACCGCTTGTAACGATCGGGCGAGGTCCTTGTGCTTTTGTTCGAGCGGCTCCCCCGGTTGTCGGGCCGGACCAAAGCGTCGGACCCAGGCCTCCGACCAGACCGGTCCCATCTCCGGCGAACCGCCTTGCCACTGCATCTCGACGCCTTCGGAATGATGACGGAAGTAGTCCAGATCGAGCTCGAACTTGCCCTTGTCGCGGAGTGGAATGATCGACTGGAGCTCCTTCACGTAGCCGGGTTCCCCGTAGGGCGCCAACCCCATGATCTTGTATTCGTCACCGTAGTGCGGAAAGCCGAGGTACTGGGTACAGGCCGTGTAAAACAGACCCAGGGAATGCGGGAACTCGACCCAATCGTCGACTTCGATCCGATTGCCGCGGCCGGATCCGTA